>NZ_JAKWFH010000003.1:0-214852 GCF_029522185.1 Burkholderia sp. IO2
CGACGGCACGCCGCCGACCGCGCCGCTGCCCGCCGACAGCCCGGGCGCGGTGGCCTGCCCGGGCGGCGTCGCGAAGAACTCGGACGCGAGCCGCGCGAGCGTCGCCGGGTCGGGCAACCCGGCCGGCAGCGGCGCGTGCGGCAACGCGTGCGCGTCGCCGCCGGCCAGGCCGGGATTAACGGTAGGTGTCGGGATAGTCATGGAACTTGGCGATTTCGACGTCATCGAGGACAGCCAGCGCATCCGGCGAATGGACCGCGAGCGAGCAATACAGCGAGATCAGGTACGACGCGATCGCCTGGTTGTTGATCCCCATGAAGCGCACCGACAGGCCCGGCCCCTGCTCGCCAGCTACGCCCGGCTGATACAGGCCGACGACGCCCTGGCGCTTGTCGCCGACGCGCAGCAGCAGGATCTTGGTCTTGCCGTCCGCGACCGGCACCTTGTCCGACGGAATCAGCGGAATGCCGCGCCACGTGAGGAACTGCGAGCCGAACAGGCTGACCGTCGGCGGCGGCACGCCGCGCCGCGTGCATTCGCGGCCGAACGCGGCGATCGCGAGCGGGTGCGTGAGGAAGAATGCCGGCTCCTTCCACACCTTCGTCAGCAGCTCGTCGAGATCGTCCGGCGTCGGCGCGCCCGTCAGCGGGAAGATCCGCTGTTCGTCGGTCACGTTCGCGAGCAGCCCGTAGTCGGGGTTGTTGATCAGCTGGCTTTCCTGCAGCTCCTTGATCGTCTCGATCGTCAGGCGCAGCTGCTCCTTGATCTGGTCATGAGGACTGCTGTAAAGATCGGAGATCCGCGTATGAACGTCGAGCACCGTGCTCACCGCGTTCAGGAAGTATTCGCGCGGCTGTTCCTCGTACGGCACGAAGGTCTGCGGCAGCACGCTTTCGTCCTCGAGCTGCGTGCATGCGGCGCGCACGGCTTCCGGGTTCTTCACCTGGTTCAGGCGGTAGATGCCGGCCTCGACCGGCACCCATTGCAGCAGATGGGTCAGCCAGCGCGGCGTGATCGTGGAAAGCTGGGGGACGGTCTTGGTAGCGTTCGCTAGTTGGCGGGCGGCGTGATCGCTCAGCGCGGCCGTGCCGCTTGCAACGGTCGACATGTGTGGCTCCGGGTTCTTAAGATGAAAAACGGGATTGCTTATGACGCTGGGTGATTATCGGAAGCACGCCCCTGCCGGCTCAACATGCTATAGCCGTCAGGTCGTGCACCCGAAAGGGGAAACGATGCGGGCGACCTCAGGTGACGTACGCGCCCGGCAGCAGCGTCGAGATCGACACGTCGAACGCGCGCGCGATCTTGTCGGCCGTGACGATCGACGCGATCGCCTCGCCGCGCTCGATCTCGCCGACGTACGAGCGGTTCAGCCCCGCATGCTCGGCCAGCTGCTCCTGCGACCACGTGCGCGCTTCGCGCAGCTTGCGCACGGTGGCGCCGAAGTGATGGATGAGGTCGCTCATCGCGCCTCCTAGGCGACGCGCGCCGCCGTGCGCGGCGCGGCGTTCGCTTCGCTGCGCAGCACGGCCTGCGTGACGTTTTCGCCGGCCGGCACGTCCTGCGTGAGCCAAACGTTGCCGCCGATCACCGCGCCGCGCCCGATCGTCACGCGGCCGAGGATCGTTGCGCCCGCATAGATCACCACGTCGTCCTCGACGATCGGATGGCGCGCGAGCCCTTTCTCCAGATGGCCGGCCGCATCGCGCGGGAAGCGCTTCGCGCCGAGCGTGACGGCCTGGTACACGCGCACGCGCTCGCCGATGATCGCCGTCTCGCCGATCACGACGCCCGTGCCGTGGTCGATGAAGAAGCCCGCGCCGATGCGCGCGCCCGGATGAATGTCGATGCCGGTTTCCGCATGCGCCTGCTCAGCGATGATTCGCGCGAGCAGCGGCAGGCCGAGCCCGTACAGCTCGTGCGCGAGCCGATGGTGGATCATCGCGAGGATGCCGGGATAGCACAGCAGCACCTCGTCGACGCTGCCGGCCGCCGGATCGCCATGGAACGCCGCCAGCACGTCGCTGTCGAGCAGCCGGCGAATCTCCGGCAAGCGCGCGGCGAATGCCTGCACGGCCTTCGACGCGACTTCGTCGAGGTTGTCTGCCGGCCCGTCGGCATGGCGGTGACGCGCCGCATAGCGCAATTCGAGCGTCACCTGCGCGAGCAGCGCATTCAGCGCCGCGTCGAGCGCGTGGGCCACGTGGAAGTTCTCGCTCTCCTGCCGCAGGTCGGGCGGCCCGAGCCGCATCGGGAACAGCACGCCCTTCAGCGCGCCGACGATCTGCGCGAGTGCCTCGCGCGCCGGCAAATCGCGCCCGCCCGGTTCGAGCGAGCGCCGCTGCTTTTCGCGCCATGCACGGCGCACCGTCTGCAGCGATTGAACGATGTCGTCGATCTCGAATGCGGCCATGCTGCTTTCTCCCCGTAACGGCCGTGAATCAATCCTGCGCCCAAGGCAGGCCGCGGAAGCGCCAGCCGTTTTGGCCGCCGCGATGCTGCCGCTCGTCGAGGTCGCCCTCGAAGCCTTCGAGCACATTGAAAACCTGCGTGAAGCCCGCCTTCGCCGCGGCCTCGGCCGCCTGCGCCGAGCGGTTGCCGCTGCGGCACAACAACAGCACGACCGCGTCCTTGCCGGTCTTCGCTTCCAGTTCGCGCACGAAGCGCGGGTTGCGCGTCAGGCTCGTGCCGGTCGCCCACGGCACGTGCAGCGATTCAGGCACGTAACCGACGAATTTCCGTTCCTCGGCCGTGCGCACGTCCACCAGCAACGCATCGCCCGCCGAGAACAGCGCCCACGCGGCTTCCGGCGCGACGCCGCCCGCATAGGGCGTGCCGGCCGCCACGGCTGCCGCGCGCGCGTCTTCGAGCGCCTGCTGCGCGGCGGTTCGTTCTTCCAGTTCAACCGTCATGACACTTCCTTGTTTTCGCAGATTCGTATGAACAAAAACACCGGGAATGCGGCTGTTGCAGCTTGCGTGCTGTCTATAGCCGTCAGCGTCACTATGCGAGTGCGGTCGGGGAAGCAGAACCAATAAAAATTCATTTCCTAATCAGCGCCGCGGGGAATGCAATAGCAGACGCGCGCTATCGGTGCGCGGTTGATGGCGGGCGGGAAATGAAAGGCGACGACCGTTCGACGTCGTGCATCGAAGGAGTTTGAAAGGAAGGGGAAGAACGAGCAGCGCGGCATTCCGCGCGTCGTCATGGAATCCGAAATGCGCGGGCGAAGCCACCGAGCGTCGCCGGCGCATGGGTTCTTCAGGATGTCATACCACTGGATCGACCGGCACAATCGGCACCCCGCGCGCTTCAATATCGCGCCCGGCAAGCAGACACAGATCCTCGCGATGATGCGTGGCCACCACCTGCACGCCCACCGGCACGCCGTTCACGATCGATGTCGTAACGGCCAGCCCCGGCAGCCCCATCGCGGGCAGCGCGCGCAACGTGAGCTGCGCTTCCCACACGCGCTCGAAGCCGTCCGGCCCTTGCCGGTCGAGATCGTCGGGGAACGGCAGTTCCGCCGAAACGGGCAACAGCAGCACCGCATAGTCGTCGAGAAACAGCCGCCACGCTCGCGTCAGCGTGGTACGCCGGACCAGCGCGCGGCTGATCACGTCGGCCGGCAGGTCGCGCACCTTGCCGCGCACGGCGGCGATCACCGCGGCCGCGCCCGGATCGCCGTCTTGCGCCACGGCGTTCGCCAGCGCGTCGAATCCGTCGCCGAGCCACAGCTGCTCCTGCAGCAGCGCGGCCTCGCGCATCGGCGGCGTATCGTCGATCTCGTCGACGGTCCAGCCGGCATCGACCAGCCGGCGCGCGGCATCGCGCAACGCGGCCTCGACTTCGGGCACGACCTCCAGGCCGCGCGGACGCACGCACAGCGCCGCGCGCTTCGGCACCTCGCGCCCGTCGAACGGCACCGCGACGTGCCACGGATCGCGCGGGTCCGGCGCGGAGAAGGCGCGTAGCGCGAGCGAGAGATCGTCGATCGTGCGCGCGATCGGCCCGGCCGTCGACATCAGTTGCGCGCCGATCGCCCGCTCGGGCGACGATGCATTGAATGCCGGCACGCGGCCGAGCGACGGCCGGATCCCGTGTACGCCGCATGCATAGGCCGGGTAGCGCACCGAGCCGCCGATGTCGGTGCCGACCGCGAGCGGGCCGATCCCGGCAGCCACGGCCGCCGCCGCGCCACCGCTCGATCCGCCCGGCGTCAGCGACGCATTGCGCGGATTGCGCGTGTGGCCGTGCACGAGATTCGCCGTGAACCAGCGCAATGCGAACGTCGGGGAATTGGTGCGGCCGAGCAGCACCCCGCCGGCCTTCCGGATGTTCGCGACCACCGGGCTGTCGGCGGGCGCGACCAGATTGCGCTGCAAACGCGTGCCGTTGGTCGTCGCAAAGCCGGCCTGATCGACGTTGATCTTCACGGTGACGGGGACGCCCGCGAGCGGCCCCGGATCGTCGCCGCGCGCGATCGCGCGATCGACTTCGTCGGCCTGCTGCCGCACGTCGTCGGGACGGTGTTCGACCACCGCGTTGATCGCCGGATTCACGGCATCGAGACGATCGAGCACCGCGTCCGCCACTTCGCGCGCGGATACGTCGCGCCGCCGCACGCGTTTCGCGAGTTCGGTCGCGGACAGTTGCCAGAGTTCGGTCATGACTTCTCCTGGTGAAAAGACATCACGATCACGCGCGGAACCGCGCCCCTCACGAAAGCGCGGCGCCGCATGCGCTCACTGCGTATCCTGCTTCGCGCGCTCGGCCGCGGCGATGATCGCGTCGGCCACGGCCTTCGGCTGGCTCAGCATCGCGACGTGGCTCGCGTTCACGCGCGTGACCGTCGCGCCGATCCGCTTCGCCATCGCTTCCTGCAGCGTCGGGTCGATCATCCGGTCCTGCGTCGCGACGACGAACGTCGACGGCTTCGCATGCCACGCGGCCTGCGTGACCTTCTCCGAGATGCACCCGCCATACCACGGCCCCTGGGTCGCCGCGACGAGGCGCTGCTGCGCGGGCGGCAGATCCGGCGCGAAGTCCTGCGCGATCGCCTTGTCCGACAGCCGTGCGAAACCGCCCGCGTCCTTGCGCAACTCGCCGGCCCATGCCGGCGCCGGCAGCCCCTGCGTGACGTCCGCGATCGACTGGCCGTTGTCGGGGGCGAACGCCGCGACGTACACGAGCGACTTCACCTTGTCGTCGTTGCCCGCGTCGCTGATCACGACGCCCGCCCACGAATGGCCGACCAGCACGACCGGCCCCTTCTGTTCGTCGATCGTACGCTTCGCCGCGGCCGCATCGTCGGCGAGCGAGCTCAGCGGATTCTGCACCGACACCACGTGCAGCCCGCGCGCCTCCAGCAGCGGAATCACGCGGTTCCAGCTCGATCCGTCGGCGAACGCGCCGTGCACGAGCACGACGTTGGTGCCCTTCAGGTCTTCCTTCGGCGCGGCCTGCGCCGCGACCGCACCGAACAGTCCGCCGATCATCGCGGCGGATACCAGAACGCGTTTCGTCAAACCGGCCATCGTCATGCTCCTTTGCTTGTCGTGTCGTTCAAATGAAGGACTGCAGTGAAGGCCGCGCCTGCATGCGGCAGGCGCGGCGCGGAATCACGAATGCGCGTACAGGTCGTCGGCGGCGTTGCGTGCGGCACGCGGCTGCGCGGCATCGCGATGGCCGGCCGGCGTCGACGCATCGGCCACGTTGTCGCCTTGCGACTTCGACGGGCCGTTCTGGTCCGAACGTGCGACCTGCTCGGCAGCCGCGACGGCATGCTCTGCGGCGGCGATGTCGTCCGGGTAATGCGCTTCGCTGCCGGCCGGGTTGTAGCCGGCCTTCTCGAGACGGACGAGGTCGGCGCGCACTTCGGCACGCGTGAGGCCGTGGCCGGTATCGGCGAACGACAGTGCGGGTGCGACGGCGAGAATGGCAACGGCGAGGATTCGAGCGGCTTTCATGAGATTTCTCCTTGAACGAAGTTGGGGGTGTCGATCACCTGGCATCCGGTGCGAACGCCTGGCACCGAACGTTTGCTGCATGTCGACAGTAGAACCCGCGCACGTATCCGGCATGTTTCCGAAACCGGGGCTTTCTGCATGCCAGTTTTTCAGGAGCGGCCGCAGATACAGAGCGATACAAACCCGTTTGCCGATGCGCTGCGCCGTTCCCCGCGCACCACGAAAAAAGGCGTGCCTCGCAGGGCACGCCTTTCCGTCACCTTCAACTTCACCTCGCCGTGTCACGTCACGGCGCGAGCCGCGTGAACACGTAATCGTGGTTTTTCACCCGCGCCTGATGGCATGCAAAGCATGTCTGATGCTGGCCGAGGTCGGCTGGCACGCCGTTGATGAAGCGCCCGAATCCCCAGCCGCCCGTCGCCGTATAGCGGCGCGAATCCTTCACCATCACCTGCACGGTCGTCGCCTGGCCGGGCACCGTCGCGGGCGCGAACTCGTCGGACTGCTTGCGCTTGTATGCGAGCTTCACGAGGATCGTGCCGTCCGGAAACGGCAGCGTCGCCTGTTCGAGCGCGCGGATCGCGACCGGGTTGCCGAGCACCACCCGCAGTTCGTCGAGCGGTGCGGCCTCTTCGGCCGGCGCGACCATCTCCCACTTCCGGTAGCCGGGCGGAATCGTCACGCCGTAGATCGGCGACGCGGCCGCGGCCGGTTTCGGCTGCTCCGCGAACGCGGCCGGACCGCTCGCCGACCACGCACCGGCCAGCAGCACGCCCGCGACGAGCACATGGCGCGCGCCGCGCCGCTCCATTCCCACGCGGGCCCGCATCACAGATGCTCCACTTGCAGGATCGCATCGGCGAATGCCTGCGGCGCTTCCTGCGGCAGGTTGTGGCCGATGCCGCCGGTGATGGTCCGGTGCTGGTACTTGCCGGTGAACTTCTTCGCGTACGCGGCCGGCTCCGGATGCGGCGCGCCGTTCGCGTCGCCTTCCATCGTGATCGTCGGCACGGTGATCGCGGGCCCGGCCGCGAGACGCCGCTCGATGTCGTCGTATTGCGCTTCGCCCTTCGCGAGCCCGAGCCGCCAGCGATAGTTGTGGATCACGACGGCCACGTGATCGGGATTCCGGAACGATGCGGCCGAGCGCGCATACGTCTCGTCGGAGAACTGCCACTTCGGCGACGCGAGTTGCCAGATCAGCTTGTTGAACGCATCGCGGTTCTGCGCGTAGCCGAGTTCGCCGCGCTCGGTCGTGAAGTAGAACTGATACCACCACTGGAATTCGGCCTGCGGCGGCAGCGGCTTGGCGTTCGCCGCCTGGCTGCCGATCAGGTAGCCGCTCACCGACACCAGCGCCTTCACGCGCTGCGGCCACAGCGCCGCGATGATGTCGGCCGTGCGCGCGCCCCAGTCGTAGCCGCCGAACACCGCGCGGTCGATCTTCAGCGCATCCATCAGCGCGACGATGTCGACGGCCGTCACCGCCTGCTGGCCGTTGCGCACCGTGTCGGCCGAGCGGAACGTCGTCGAGCCGTAGCCGCGCAGGTACGGCACGATCACGCGATAGCCGGCCGCGACGAGCAGCGGCGCGACGTCCGCGTAGCTGTAGATGTCGTACGGCCAGCCGTGCAGCAGGAACACGACCGGGCCCTGCTTCGGTCCGAGATCCGCATAACCGACGTTGAGCACGCCCGCGTCGATCTGGTGGATCGGGCCCAGCGACGCAGCGCCGGCCGGGCGCTTCGCCGCCGATGCATCGGGCGCCGACTGCGCATGCGCGAGCGCGCTGAAGCCGAGGTCGGCCAGGCTCAGGCTCGCCAGTGTCGTGCCCAGAATCAGGCGGCGGCGGGTGTTCACGGTATCAGGCATGACTCGTTCTCCATTGTCGATCGCTCAGGAAAGGGCCCGCGGCACGTGCGGGCAATCGG
The DNA here is from genome assembly GCF_029522185.1 of Burkholderia sp. IO2. Classification (NCBI taxonomy): domain Bacteria; kingdom Pseudomonadati; phylum Pseudomonadota; class Betaproteobacteria; order Burkholderiales; family Burkholderiaceae; genus Burkholderia; species Burkholderia sp. IO2. The sequence goes on from NZ_JAKWFH010000003.1 coordinate 7,901, forward strand.
GTGTCGCCGTTCGCAGCGGCGGCGCATGGCACCGCGCCGCCGTGCGAATCGCTTCACCGGTTTTATATCCGAACCATCCGGACGCTTTGTATCCCAACGTATCCGTGTGCGAACACGACACACAGCGATTCAAAAATCGCGAGAAAACGACGCTTCGGCGCGGCCGCGCGGCACTCGCGGCCCGGTACGCCGGCGTGTCAGAACAGCCTGGCGATCGCGGGCACGCTGAGCACCGCGACGTAATAGCCCATGAACTGCACGCCGGTGTTGAACGCGAACAGGCGCGACAGCATCCCGCCGAACAGGCCGATCGTCACGATCACGGCGAGCCCGAGCAGTTGCCCTTCCCACACGCCGATCACGACGATCAGCCCCGCGAAGGTCGCGATGATCGCTTCGTGGCTCAGCTTGCGCGCGACGAACGCCGCCGCGCGGTGCGCGTGGTGCATCGCGAGCGGATACGCGATCAGCGCGGCCAGCACGATCGCCAGCAGCCCGTAGCCGAGGAACGCGGGCCAGCTCATCAGCGTATGCAGGTTGTGGATCTGCCCGCTCGCCGCGTCGACCGTGAAGCGCGGCGGCGCATTGAACAGCGGCGCGGCCGGGCCGGCCGCCACCGGGCTCAGCGGCAGCCCGAACGCGATCAGCGGAATCAGCGCTTCGGCGATATAGGTGGCCTCGGTCACGCCGTTGCGCGCGGCGATCACGGTCGTCAGGCGCTGGTACGCATGACGCACGCGCGCGCCGACGATCTCGCCCATCAGCACCGTCATCGCGACCGGGCTGAACACGAACGTCGCGCTCGACACGGCGGCCGTGCCGACCGTCCACGCGACCTGCTCGCGGTCGAGCACCTTCAGCGGATTCGGGAAATAGCCGCGCCAGCTTTTCACGTCGGGCGCGAGCACGAACGTCGACGGCCCGTCGCGGCGCATGCGCCGCCGCTCGGCCGGCGACAGGATCGAGAACAGGTCGGCCACCAGCGGGCCGATCGCGATCCCGAGGAAGTAGCTGACGCTCAGCTTCACGCCGTAATGACCGGTGAGCGCCTGCAGCCCGACCACCAGCATCACGAACGGCACCAGCAGCAGCACCGATGCCCAGCGCCCCGCCGAGCAGTACGCGATGCCGACGGCCGCCGCGAGGAACACCCACGGCGCGGCCTTCGCGATCGCCGCGCCGAACGGCGCGAGCAGCGACGCGAACAACACCGCGAGCGGCAGCGCGACGAACGCGGCGACGATCGCGCCGGAGATCATCTTGCGCAGCGCGATGTGCGGCACGCCGAGCGCGCGCAGCAGCGTCGCCTGTTGCAGCAGCGGCGCGGCCATCGTGTCGCCGGGAATGCCGAGCAGCGCGGTCGGGATCGCATGCGTGATGTGCTTGGCCACCGCGCCCGCGAGGAAGAACGTGAACACGCCGGCCGGCGGCACGCCGAGCAGCGCGACGAGCAACGTGAGCGGCGCGATCGTCGTCGTTTCGTCGGTGCCGGAGATCAGCCCGATGCCGGAGAACACGATCGCGCCGAGCAGCCCCATCGCGAACGCGGCCGGCAACGCCTGCAGCAGTGCGTCCATCAGCGGCCTCCCGCGCGTGCGCGCCCGGTCGACGCGTCGTACGACGCGAACAGGTCGAGCAGCCCGAGTTCCTCCATCTCGGCGCGCGCGCTGGCCGACAGGTCGCTCGTCGCGCCCAGTCCGCCCGATGCTTCGGCGAGTTGCCGCAAGGCGTCGTCGCGCTCGGCGCTGCCCGCCGCATGCTCGATCACCGTGCGCTTCGGCTTGAACAGCACCGCGCAGATCGTGCCGGCCAGCAGGCAGCCGCCGAGGCCGATCAGCATCGCATAAGCGCGTGCGATCGCCGCGTCGTGCACGAACGATGCGAGCGCGATGCGGCCGATCTCGAACGCGCCGAGGCTGATCGCGATGCCGAGCAGCACCGACCACGCGAGATGCTTCGTCGCCACCGTGTCGCCCCACACCTCGACGAGCGTCGCGGCCGCCGCATCGGCGCCGGCCAACGGCCGGGTGCGATGCGGCGCGGGTGCGACGGCGCTTGAACCGGTCTGTTCCATGTGTCTCCTCCTGGTTTGATATGTCGCCGGCCATGCCGGCGCGGCGCGGACTGCACACCGCGTCGATCACGCGGCGCGCAGCCGCGCGTCAGCCGTCGCTGCGGCCCGCGAGCAGCTCGACGGCGAAATCGGTACGCACGTCCTTCGCCGCGACCATCCGCTGCGCGATCCGGTCGATGTCGGCGCCCGTCGCGCCGGCCGCGACGGCGATGTTGCGCGCATGCAGCGCCATGTGGCCGCGCTGGATTCCTTCGGTCGCGAGCGCACGCAGCGCCCCGAGATTCTGCGCAAGCCCGACCGCGACCGCAATTTCGCCGAGTTCCTGCGCGGACGTCACGTTCATGATCTTCAATGCGAGGCGCGCGAGCGGGTGCGTCTTCGTCGCGCCGCCGACGAGCCCGACCGGCATCGGCATCTCGATCGTGCCGACGAGGTCGCCGTTCGCGGCCTTCTCCCACGTCGTCAGCGACGTATAGCGGCCGCTGCGGCTCGCGTACGCATGCGCGCCGGCTTCGACCGCGCGCCAGTCGTTGCCGGTCGCGACCACCACCGGATCGATGCCGTTCATGATGCCCTTGTTGTGGGTCGCCGCGCGGTACGGATCGGTCGCCGCGAACACGTATGCGTCGATCACGCGGTCGATCACCGCTTCGCCGGCGTAATCGTCGGTCGCGAGCGTCGCGGCCGAGTACCGTACCTCCGCGCGCGCCAACCGCAGGTCGGCGAGGTTGGACAGTATCCGCAACCGTACCTGGCCGCCGGTAATCGCCTCGATGCGCGTCGCGACGGTCTCGGCCATCGTGTTGACCGTGTTCGCGCCCATCGCGTCGCGCACGTCGACGATCAGGTGCGCGACGATCATCGCGCCGCGCGGCGTGTCGGGAAACACGTGAACCTCGATGTCGCGGCAGCCGCCGCCGAGCCCGACCAGCACCTTGTCGCGGCTGTTCGCGAGCGCGATCAGTTCGGCCGCATGACGCAGGATCGCGAGCCGCGCGCCGTACGGATCGTCGACGCCGACCACCTGGACCTGCGCACGCATCAGCGGGCCGCTGCTCGACGTGCGGAAGCCGCCCGCCGCGCGCGAAAGCTTCGCCATGTACGATGCGGCCGCCACGATCGACGGCTCCTCGACGGCCATCGGCACGATCACGTCCCGGTCGTTGATCCTGAAGTAGCCGGCCACCGCCATCGGCAGCTCGAACGTGCCGATCACGTTCTCGATCATCCCGTTCGCGGTATCGAGCGGCAGCGCGCCCGGTCGGGCGAGCAGCGCGTGCTCGGCATCGTCGAGCCCGACGACGCGGGCCAGGTGGGACAGGCGTTGCTCGGGCGTCAGCGAGCGGAAGTTCGGCAAGGCGGAATCGATCGGCATGATGGGTTGACTGTTGCGGGGTGGCGGTATTGCCCGTCGGTGCTTGCGGCGGGCAGTGGATAGCCGAATAATAGTCACGCTGTACCCATTGAAAAGGTACAGACGGCGCAGACAGTCCCTCAACCGTACCCATGACAGTAGGCCGGCCCGACGGAAGATTCCGATGAAACAGCGTGCAAAAGCCAGCCTGTCTGGCGCGATGGCGGACAATCTCGCCAGACAGATCGAGGAAGGGGTGTTGCCGGCCGGCGCGAAACTGCCGTCGATCAGGGAATACGCTGAGGCGTCCGGCTGCTCGAAGAACACCGTGATCAGCGCGTTCGAGATGCTCGCGGCCGACGGCCTGATCGAGCCGCGTCGCGGCTCCGGCTTCTTCGTCACGCGACGTGCGGCGGCCACGCCCGACCTCGACGAGCCGAGCTCGCTCGACCGCGCGATGGACATCGTGTGGCTGATGCGCGAGCAACTGCACGTGAAACCCGACGTGCTCAATCTCGGCGAAGGCTTCCCGCCGATCGAGTGGCTCGAGGAAACGCGGCTGAACCAGTACCAGCAGCGCATCATGCGCACGAGCGCCGCGTCGCTGTTCCGCTACGGCAGCCGCTTCGGCTACCTGCCGCTGCGCCAGTCACTGCAACAGAAGCTCGCCGGTTACGAGATCGAGGCGCCGCCCGCGCAGATCGTGCTCACGCACGGCGCGAACCAGGCGATGGACCTCGTGCTGCGCTATTTCGTGCGCCCCGGCGACACCGTGCTCGTCGACGATCCCGGCTACTACCCGCTGTTCGGCAAGCTGAAGCTGAGCGGCGCGAACATCGTCGGCGTGCCGCGCGAGATCGACGGCCCCGACGTCGCGAAGCTGGCCGAGCATATCGCCGCGTACCGGCCGAAACTGTTCTTCACGCAATCGGTCGGCCACAACCCGACCGCGACCGATACGAGCGCGGCCAAGGCGCACCGCATCCTGCAGCTCGCCGACGCGCACGACCTGATCATCGTCGAGGACGATGCGCTGGCCGACCTGCGGCCGCGCTCGCTCACGCGCATCGCGACGCTCGACCAGTTGCGCCGCACGATCTATATCGGCAGTTTTTCGAAATCGGTGTCGGCCGCGCTGCGTGTCGGGTTTCTCGCGTGCAATGCGGCGCTTGCCAGCGATCTCGCCGACGTGAAGATGCTGACGCACGTCAGCAGCTCGGAATACTGCGAACGCACGCTCGATGCGATCGTCAGCGATGGCCACTTTCTCAGGCATACGAATCATCTGCAGGAGAAGCTGCGGCGCGCGACCGGCACCGCGCTCGATGCGCTCGGCCGTCTCGGCGCGGAGGTCTATCGGCCGTGCGAGCAGAACCTGTATCTGTGGGCCGCGCTGCCCGGCTGGCCGGATTCGATGTCGCTCGCGCAGGCGCTGCTGGAGCGCGGCGTGATCCTCGCGCCCGGGGCGGTATTCTCGCCGCACGCCGATCGTCCGTCGAAGTATTGCCGGTTCAACGTTGCGTATCTGGCGGACAAGCGGTTTGCGCAGGCGTTGCAGGCGATTGCGTAGGCGCGGCATGTCGTTGGAAAAGGGAAGCAACCGTAGCCGCGCGCCGATTCGCCATCGACGTTGCGCGGTATTCATCCATTCAATTCGAGGTGATCGATTTGGCCGATATCGATGAACAAGGCATGCATTCGTTGAAACGAGCCGCGAGTGGACCGCCGTTCTGGCTCGCGATGATCTGGATCGTGCTCGGGCTTCCGGCTCTCGCGTTTGCGGGCTTCTTCGGCTATTCCACGGCCTCCTGCAGTTCCTTCGGCGACGCGCTGAACTGGGCGCTGTTTCTCTCGGCCTTCGCCGTGATGGCCGGCGTCATCCATCATGCGCCCAGCATGTTGATCGGACTCGTTGTCTGCGCCGCAGCTGCGTCGATTGTCCGACGTTTTCAACGAATCGAGGTGACATGGATAGGGTTCCTGGTCACGCTAACCGGCATCTACTTTGCCGCGGCGATTGTCGGGAAACTGATGGATTCACACTGGTCGTGCAGCCTCTTTTGACAGGCACCCCATCGCCACTCTAATGCTCACGCGAGGATTCAATCCGTATCGAAACCCGGTGTTTGAAAAACGCGGGCCGCGCAACAGGCCGGCCCGCATTCGTCGCACAACCCTGCCTACACGCGCCGCAACGGCCGGAACCCGGCACGCACTTCACGCGCGAACAATTCCGGTTCCTCCCATGCCGCGAAGTGCCCGCCCTTGTCGACTTCGTTGAAGTAGATCAGGTTGTGATAACTGCGCTCGGCCCAACTGCGCGGCGCCTGATAGATCTCGCCCGGAAACACCGTGATCGCCGCCGGCAACGAGATATCGACCGCGTTGAAGTTGTTCGAGTGATCCTCCCAGTAGATCTGCGCGGCCGACGTCGCTGTATTGGTCAACCAGTACAACGAAATGTCGTCGAGAATCTCGTCGCGCGGAATCGAGCGTTCGGGCACGCCGCCGCTGTACGTCCACTGCGAGATCTTGTCGTACATCCACGCGGCCTGCCCGGACGGCGAATCCGCCAGCGCATAACCGACCGTCTGCGGCCGCGTGACCATCATCGCCGAGTAGCCGCAGTTGTCGCGATAGAACGTCGCGAGCTTCTCGTACGCGGCCTTCTCCTTCGGCGACAGCGAAGCCGGCGCGGGCGCATCGGTCGCGAGCAGCGTGGCGATGTCCGGCGGCACCGTCGCCGGCATGTTCACGTGAATCCCGGCCAGACCTTGCACGCGCTGCATCGCCATCCGGTGCGAGATCACCGAGCCGCAGTCGCCGCCCTGCGACACGAAGCGCGTATAGCCGAGCCGCGCCATCAGCTCGCCCCACGCGCGCGCGATGTGATCCGAACCCCAGCCGGTCTTCGTCGGCCGGCCCGAGAAACCGAAACCCGGCAGCGACGGCACGACGACATGGAACGCATCGTCCGCACTCGCGCCGTGCGCGGTCGGATCGGTCAGCGGGCCGATCGCCTTCAGCAACTCGAAGATCGAACCGGGCCAGCCGTGCGTCATGATCATCGGCATCGCGTTCTCGTGCCGCGAGCGGACGTGAATGAAATGAATGTCGAGCCCGTCGATTTCCGTGATGAACATCGGGAAACCGTTCAGGCGCGCCTCGCCCTTGCGCCAGTCGTAGTCGGTGCCCCAGTAGCGCAGCAGCGCCTGCATGCGCGCGAGTCGCACGCCCTGCGATTCGTCGGCGACGGTCTCGTGGCCCGGCCAGCGCGTCGCGGCGATGCGACGGCGCAGGTCGGCCACGGCTTCATCGGGAATGTGCGCGGTGAACGGGCGTGTGCCGCTCGCGCCGGTGGCCGCATGCAGCGCGGTGGGCAGCATCGCCGACACCCCGGCGGCCACGGAAGTGGCCAGCAGGTGGCGACGCATCGGGGAAAACGGTGTGGAAGACATCGTTCGGCATCTCCTTTCGTGAAGTGGAAAGTGAACATGCCGCGCGCGAGATCGCGCCCAGGCTTTCAATCAGGCGCGCCCTCGTCACGCGGCGTCGCCTATTCGAAAGGTCTGATGTATCCCGGATTTGTCTGATTTGTACGCGTTTGTAGCTGTTGCGCGGCGAGCGGCCACGCCTGTATGGCTGCTCGCCGATGCGGCGCTCAGAGCGCCTTGACGATCGCGCCGTCGACGCGAATGTTCTGCCCGGTGATGTAGCCCGCGCCGTCCGACAGCAGGAACGCGACCGTCTTCGCGATCTCGCCGGTCTTGCCGAAGCGGCCGGCCGGAATGCGCGCGACGATCTCCGGCGTTTCCGGCCAGCTGTCGATGAAGCCCGGCAGCACCGCGTTCATCCGGATGTTCTCGGCCGCATAGCGTTCCGCGTAGAGGCGCGTCCATGCGCTCAGCGCAGCGCGCAGCGCCGACGACACGGGCATCGGCTGCTCGGGCGAGTCCGCCGCGAAGCTCGAGATGTTGACCACCGCGCCGCCGCCCTGCTTCTGGAAGATCGGCGTCACGCGGCGCATCACGCGCACCACGTTCAGCAGGATCAGGTCGAGGCCCGCGTGCCAGTTGTCGTCGGTGATCGCCAGCAGCTCGCCCTTCGGCGGATGGCCGGTGTTGTTCACGACCGCGTCGATCCGCCCGTAGCGGGCGACCGTTTCCTGCACGAGCCGGTCGATATCGGCTTCTTCCGTCACCGAGCCCTGGATGCCGAAGCCGCCCAGTTCCTCGCCGAGCGCCGCCGCGCTGCCCGACGGCGACATCAGCGCGACGCGGTAGCCGGTCGCCGCCAGTTCGCGCGCGATCGCCGCGCCCATGCCCTTGCCCGCCGCCGTGATCAGCGCCACTTTTTCTACAGTCACGATCCGCTCCTCGTTTCGATTCTGCCGCCGCGCAGCCGCCATTCGGCGCGCCATGGTGGTAATGTAGGCGCATCGATTCCGGCTGTCGAACCAGTATTTCTGCCGCCAGCCGATAGTTTTTCTACAGCCTGACGATGCCGCCACGCCCTTCCCGCCTGCCGCCGCTGAATGCGCTTCGTGCGTTCGAAGTGTCCGCGCGGCACCTCAATTTCCGCGCCGCCGCCGACGAGATCGGCGTCACGCAGGGCGCCGTCGCGCAGCAGGTGCGCCACCTCGAGGACGTGCTCGGCCTGAAGCTGTTCGAGCGCCTGCCGCGCGGCCTCGCGCTCACGCACGACGGCGCCGCGTACTTCTCCGACGTGCAGCGCGCGCTGCATGCGATCGCCGACGCGACCGACAAGCTCGTCAAGCGCCGCGCCGCGCTGACGATCAGCACGACGCCGTCGTTCGCGTCGAAGTGGCTGATCCCGCGGCTCGCGCAGTTCACCGACGCGCATCCCGACTACGACGTGCGCGTGATCGCCGATCCGCAGATCGCGACGTTCCGCCACGACGGCGTCGACCTCGCGATCCGCTACGGCAAGCCGCCGTTCGGCAAGCATCTCGCCACCCATGCGCTGTTCCCGCTCGACGTGTACGCGGTGTGCAGCCCGTCGGTGCTGACCGCGCCGGCTTCGCCGCGCGCGCTCGCTGGCCAGGTGCTGCTGCACGACGCGCACGATCTGTGGCCCGAATTCCTCGCGGCGATGCCCGAACCGGTCGACGTCGATCCGCACAAGGGGCTGCGCTTCAACCAGACGTCGCTCGCGATCGACGCGGCCGTCGCCGGCCAGGGCATCGCGCTCGCGACCGAGCCGCTCGTCGAGCGCGACATCGCCGCCGGACGGCTGTGCAAGCCGTTCGACTTCGCGTTTCCGCTGTCGATGGGGTTCTATCTCGTGTATCCGGCCGAGCGCCGCGACGACGACGCGATCGCGGTAATGCGCGCGTGGATGATCCAGGCCGCGTCGGACGGGCGGCCTTGAGCCGCGTGAGCTCGCCTGGCTGGCCTCAGGGGGCGATCCAGCGGGCTTCGTCGCCGCTGTCGTTCAGGTCGAATACCGCTCGACGATGGCCGGCGCGTGCGAGTTCGAGCCAGTCGATGCGCGTGACCGTCATGTGGATCAGGCAGAAGTTTTCGTAGCCGTCGCCGGTCGGCGCGGTACTGTCGGGATGCGCGGCTTCCGGCGACGCGACCGGCGTACCGGGCGGCAACGGTGCGCGATACAGCAGCAGCGTATGCGGACGGCTCGATTGCCAGATCGCGCGCCGCTGCGCTTCGTCGTCGCAGATCGACGCAACGCCTTCCGCGCGAATCTGCACGAGTGCATCGAGGTCATTGGCGACGATCGAGATGCGCGGATCGCGACGCAACTCCGCGACCTTCTCCGAACGTGCATCGGTATGAAACGACAGCACGCGCTCCGTGCGATTCACCTGACGCAACACGATCGTCCGAACCTTCGGCGCACCGTCGAGGCCGAGCGTCGCCGCCTGCAACATCGTGAACGGCGAGCGCTGCACGCTGACGCCGGATTCGAGGCAGGACCAGAGGCGATCGTAGGTTTGCGCGAGCGATGCGGAGGTCGAGTCGGACATGAGGCGGCGGCGATCGTCGGTGTTTCGATCGCGCAAGCTTAACCGTTTGTTGCGGCGACGGCGCGCCGGCGATGCGCCGCGGCCTGTGCGCCCGTCAGTTGTAGCCGAGCACGACCGGCGCCGCATCGCCTGCATCGGGCGCCGGCTCCGCGCCGAACCGGCCGAGCACGTCGGCCACATATTGCGGCCCGGCGCTGATCTGCGACGAGCGATGCTTCGCCGGCTGCTTATACGCGGCGCTCGCCGCCGCCCCCATCGATGCCGTTTCGTTGACGGTGATATTCACGCTGATGTCTCCTCACGCGGCCAGTGCCGCACCATACGCGCGCACGAGGCGCGCGACGCCTTCCCGGATCGCATCGACGTCCGGCGCGGCGAACGACAGGCGCAGCGATGCCGCGTCGACGTTGTCCGCGAAGAACGCCTTGCCGGGCACGAACACGATCTTGTTGGCGATCGCCTGTTGCAGCAGCACGTCCGACGGCACCGCGCCAAGCCGCGCCCACACGAACATCCCGCCTTCGGGACGATGGAATTCGATCGCATCGCCGAACCCGTCGCGTAGCGCGTCGCACATCGCGTCGCATTTGCGCCGGTACGCGGCCGTGATGCGCGGCAGATGGCGTTCGAGCGCACCGTCGGCCAGATATTCGGCGGCAGTAGCCTGCGTCCACGGCGTGCTGCACAGATCGACCGTCTGCTTCGCGATCACGCAGCGCCGCGTGATCTCGGCCGGCGCGATCGTCCAGCCCACGCGCAGCCCCGGCGCGACGATCTTCGACAGGCTCGCGAAATGCACGAGCCAGTCGCGCGCGCCGTCCACTTCACCGGCCAGCGCGAGCATCGACGGCACGGCTTCGCCCGCGAAACGCAGGTCGCCGTACGGATCGTCCTCGACGATCAGGAAACGGTATTGCACCGCGAGACGCAGCAGCTTCAGCCGGCGTTCGCGCGTGAGCGTCGCGCCCGTCGGGTTCGCGAAAGTCGGGACCGTGTAGAGCAGCTTCGGCTGCGCGATCGCGCCGGACGCGAGTTGTTCGCCGAGACGATCGACGTCGAGGCCCGCGCCATCGACGGGAATCGTCACGATGCGCGCCTGCTGCAAGCGCATGGCCTGCAGCGTGGCCGGATATGCCGGCTGTTCGGTCAGCACGACGTCTCCGGGCGACACCATCACGCGCAGCAGCAGGTCGAGGCCTTGCTGCGAGCCGGTCGTGACGAGCAGTTCGGCCGGCGTGCACGCGACGCCGCGCCGCGCCATCAGCGCGATCAGTTGCTGCTTCAGTTCGGCGAGGCCGTCGGTCGGGCCGTATTGCAGGCAGCGGACGGGTTGCGCGTACGCGCGTTCGGCGGCCGCGTTCAGGCCGTCGACGTCGAACAGGTCGCTGGCCGGATAGCCGCCCGCGAAGGAAATCATGCCCGGTTCGGACAGGTACTTGAACAACTCGCGGATCGGCGAGCCGGCAGGGTTTTGGAATGAGGGCGTGAACGCGTACATGTCGTCGTGAGCTGGTGGGCGCGGACGGCCGGGATAGCCGTCGAGCGCCGGCCGTCAAGGCGCTTCTGGCGCCGCGGCGGTGAATTCGAGCCACGATTGTCGATAGTCATTAAGGGCTCGGCAAACGATATCTATGCACTAGGTCTTGCGGTTTGGTCATTAATGGTCATTTTCACTTTCTGACCGGTCCCGACAAACGAAGGGCGGCCTCGGCCGCCCCTCACAAAACCAATCAATCAGCCCGCCACACCCCGATTCGCCTCGATCACCGTCAGCGCGGCCATATTCACGATCCGCCGCACGGTCGCACTGGAAGTAAGAATATTCACCGGCGCATTAACGCCCAACAGGAACGGCCCCACCGCCACATTACTCCCCGCCTCGGTCTTGAGCAGGTTGTAAGCAATATTCCCCGCATCCACGTTCGGACAAACCAGCAAATTCGCGGCGCCCTTCAACGGCGACATCGGCAGCAACTTCGCCCGCAGCCCTTCATCGAGCGCACAGTCGCCATGCATCTCGCCATCCGCCTCGATATCCGGCGCCTGCTCCCGCACGATCTCCAGCGCCCGGCGCATCTTCACACCCGAAGCCGCGCTCCCCGACCCGAAATTCGACCGCGACAGCAGCGCGACCTTCGGTGTCAGGTTCAGCCATTCCATCTGGCGCGCCGCCGCGATCGTGAATTCCGCGATCTGCTCCGCATCGGGGTTGTCGTTCACGTGCGTATCCACCAGCGCGACCGTGCGCTGATCGAGCAACAGGATGTTCATCGCCGCGTAGGTCGACGCACCCGGCTTCTTGCCGATCACTTCATCCACGAACCGCAGGTGATTGTGATACTCGCCCACCGTCCCGCAGATCATCCCGTCCGCGTCGCCGAGCTGCACCATCATCGCGCCGATCAGCGTCAGGCGGCGGCGCATTTCCACGCGCGCCATTTCCTTCGAAATACCGTCGCGGCAGCGCAGTTCCCAATACTTCGTCCAGTACTGCGGAAAGCGCTCGTCGTATTCCGGATTGGTCACTTCGACATCCTGACCGAGTCGCAGACGCAGGCCGAATCGCTCGATGCGCGCGAGCAGCACCTCCGGACGCCCGACCAGAATCGGCCGCGCAAGCTTCTCGTCGACGATCACCTGCACCGCGCGCAGCACCCGCTCGTCTTCGCCTTCGGTGAACACGATCCGCGCCTTGCCGCCGTCACGCACGAGCTGACGCGCGGTCGCGAACAGCGGCTTCATGAATGCGCCCGAGTGGTAGACGAATTGCTGCAACTGCTCGACGTACGCATCGAGATTGGCGAGCGGACGCGTCGCCACACCGCCTTCCATCGCCGCCTTCGCCACCGCCGGCGCGATCCGCACGATCAGGCGCGGGTCGAACGGCTTCGGAATCAGGTATTGCGCGCCGAACGACACGTCGTAGGCACCGTAGGCCGCCGCGACGACTTCGTTCTGCTCTTCCTCGGCCAGCCCGGCGATCGCGTGCACCGCGGCGATTTCCATCTCGCGCGTGATCGTCGTCGCGCCCACATCGAGCGCGCCGCGGAAAATATACGGGAAGCACAGCACGTTGTTGACCTGGTTCGGGTAGTCCGAGCGGCCCGTCGCGATGACGACGTCATCGCGCGTCTCGTGCGCCAGTTCCGGGAAGATTTCCGGCGTCGGGTTGGCCAGCGCGAGAATCAGCGGCCGCGCCGCCATTTCCTTCAGCATGTCCGCCGTGAGGATGCCGCCGACCGACAGGCCGAGAAACACGTCCGCGCCGCCGATCACTTCGGCGAGCTTGCGCGCGTCGGTTTCCTGCGCGAAGCGCGACTTGGCCGGGTCCATCAGCGTGGTGCGGCCGCGATAGACGACGCCCTCGATGTCGGTCACCCACACGTTTTCCACCGGCAGCCCGAGGTCGACCAGCAGGTCCAGGCACGCCAGCGCGGCCGCACCGGCGCCCGACGTCACGACCTTCACTTCCTTGATGGATTTCCCGACGACCTTCAACCCGTTGATGAACGCGGCGGAAACGGTGATGGCCGTGCCGTGCTGATCGTCGTGGAAAACGGGAATCTTCATGCGCTCGCGCAACTTCTGCTCGACGGTGAAGCATTCCGGCGCCTTGATGTCCTCGAGGTTGATGCCGCCGAACGTGGGTTCGAGGCCGGCGATGATGTCGACCAGCTTGTCCGGATCGGTCTCGTTGATCTCGATGTCGAACACGTCGATCCCGGCGAACTTCTTGAACAGGACAGCCTTGCCTTCCATCACCGGCTTCGACGCGAGCGGGCCGATGTTGCCGAGGCCGAGCACCGCGGTGCCGTTCGTGATCACGCCGACCAGGTTGCCGCGGCTCGTGAAGCGGTGCGCCTGCAGCGGATCGGCGGCGATCGACTCGCACACGCTCGCCACGCCGGGCGTATAGGCCAGCGCCAGATCGCGCTGGGTCACCAGCGGCTTGCTCGCGACGACCGAGATCTTCCCGGGGGTCGGAAACTCGTGGTAGTCGAACGCGGCCTGCTGCTGTGTCTCTGTCTGTTTCATGTTGTGGGTCCCGGCGTGGGCGCCAGGCCAATCCCGGCGCGATCCATGAAGGGGATTCTAGGGATCCGCCATAACGTGATGATTCTGTTTTAATATCGGCCCATCACTTTTTCATGATGAATACATGACCAGTCAATGAATTTTGACGCAAACGACGTGGTCAGGCGGCTCGGCGCGCGTCTGAAGATCCGGCATCTGGTGCTGTTGCTGCAGATCCAGCAGCACGGATCGCTGACGCGGGTCGCCGAACACATGGCCAGCAGCCAGCCGGCCGTGACGAACGCGCTGTCCGAACTGGAAAGCATGTTCGGCACGGCGCTGTTCGAGCGCTCGTCGCGCGGCATGCGGCCCACCGCGCTCGGCGCGGTCGTGCTCGAGCGCGCGAAGGCGATGATCAAGGATCTCGACCACCTCGCCCGCGAGATGGAGGCCGTCGCCGCCGGGCATGCGGCCCATCTGCACATCGGCGTGATTCCGTTCATCTCCGGCCAGATGCTGTCGGCCGCGCTGAAGCGGCTGCAAGCGCGCATGGAGCGGCGCCTGACCGTGACGATTCACGAAGGCACCAGCGATCAGCTGCTGCTGCAACTCAAGGATCACAGTGTCGACATCGTGATCGGGCGCGCGTCGTCGGCGATCGATCTCGGGCAGGTTTCGTTCGAAGTGCTGTACCAGCAGCAGCCGCGCATGATCGCGAGCCGGCGCCTGGCGGCCAAGCTCGCCCGCACGCCGCTGGACTGGCACAAGCTGCACGCGCTCGACTGGATTCTCGGCGCGCCGCACACGCCGATGCGCGAACAGGTGACCGACCTGTTCCTGTCGGCCGGCATCGCGCCGCCCGTGCCGATCGTCGAAAGCTATTCGTCGAAGCTGATCGGCGAAATGATCGCGTCGAGCGACGAAGCCGTGTCGATCGTGCCGGCCGATATCGCGGAAGAGCTGGTGCGGATCGCCGGCGTGGCGATCGTGCCGTATTCGCTGGTGTGGACGCTGCCGCCCATCGCGCTGTTCACGCGTTCCGCCGATTCGCGGTCGCCCGCGCGCGATCTGCTCGTCGACGCGCTACGCGCGGTGTGCAAGGAGACTTACGGGGACGCACAGCGGTAACACGCTATTGGGCGGCGGCGAGGCGCCGCAGGATTTCCGGACGCTCGGCACTCAGCACGCGATCCGCGCCTTCGCCTCTGTCATAGCGTTTGCTCGTCCGGTAGGAAAAGCGCTTCGCGTATCGATTGGCGGCGGGATCGAACGTCCATGCGTCGACGTCGAAGACGTGCTTGCCGAAATGATCCTCGCCCTTGCCCCACACGTAGTCGGCCCGGACGAACAGCGGATACGGCGACACCTGCGGCACGCTCCACATCGCACGATCGGCCATCTCGGTTTCGGTGACGATCGGCATCAGGTTCTCGATCTTGCCATTCGCGCCGACACGCAGGACAGCCACGCGCTCCAGCATTCCGCTGCCGCCACCCGAGAACATTCCCGAGAAAAACACCCACGAGCCGCCCGACGCAATCGGCAGCCGTTCGGAGCGTGGATTCAGACCGAACTGGTACAGCTCCTTGGCGGAACCGGGGACAAGCTTCGGCGGCATCTCGAAGCACGGCGCACGGTCGGGCAGCACGCAGAGCTTCACGCCCGACAGCGGAAGCCCGTCGGCATCGAGCTTGCCTTCGGATTGCGTGAAACGCGGGAATGCAGTTTCGCCGGAGGCTGCTTGAACGTGGGCGATGCCGACGATCACCATGCTCGAGATCACCGCGAGCGTTTTACCGATCCGGCGCATCACCCCTCCGCCCGATGACACACCACCTCGATATTGTGTCCATCCGGACCGGTGACGAACGCCGCGTAATAGTTCGCGTGATAATGCGGCCGCAGCCCGGGCGCGCCATTGTCTTTCGCACCAGCCTCCAGCGCCGCGCGGTAAAACGCATCGACTTGCTGCCGCGTGTCGGCCACGAATGCGATGTGGAGATGCGCCGGCTTCTCGTCGGTCTGGAACAAACACAGCGAAGGCTTGCCGGGCGCACTGATCTCTATCCCGTACGACGGCTCGCCTTCCCCGACGATCACGACGCCCAGCGGTTCAAGCGCCTTGAGGAAAAACGCCTTGCTGGCGGCGTAGTCGCTGACGCCGAATTTGACGTGGTCGAACATGGGGCTCCCCCGGATGAATGAGCTTGGGATGGACAGTGATACGGTCCTGGCGAACCGGACAGATGATACGGGAATAGCGGTGACCGAAGCCGCTCTCCGATCGCGCAATGCACTGGCTTTCCCATGCGCTCTCACACACGTCGCCGCGCATCCACAGCGGCTCAGGTCAAGGCGGCGAACACCGGCTGGCTCCTGACGCTCTCGCGCTGCAGCATGCGCGCGTACCAGGCGCGAAGCGCTTCGCATTCCTCAGGCACCGGCAGCTTCACGAGCATCGCAAAGATCAGACCGCCGATGACGGTGATGTCGGCCATCGAGAACGTCGCACCCGCGACATACGGCCGGCTTTGCAGAACGGCATCGAAGTAGCGCATGCCCCTCAGCGCCTTGTCGCGCTGGCGGAACCCCCACTCCGGGTTTTGATACGTCTCGACGTCGGGGCCGAGCCCCGGCGTGCCGTGATGGAAATAGACGCTGACGGCGTCGAGCAGCTCCAGCTCGGCGCGTTTGCTCATCATGTGAATGATGCCCTTTTCGCGAGGCGTGCTGCCGGTGAGCGTGGGCGCGCCATCGAGTGCGTCGAGGTATTCGGTAATGGCCGTGCACTCGGCGATACAGGTTCCGTCGTCGAGCTCCAGCACCGGCAACGTACCCGAATAATTCTTGCCGGCGATGAACTCGGGCTTTTTATGCTCGCCCTTGTAAAGATCGACCATCACGAACTCGACGCGCGATTGCAGCCCCTTTTCGGCCAGCGCGATGCGCACGCGGGTCGGATAGGGCCCGGTCGGGAAATCGTAGACCTTCATCAGGGGCAGTCGGGCTACGTCGAAATTGGCGGTACGGGAAGTCATTGCAGGCGCGCTCCATGGTCGTTTGCACTGGATCGGACGACATGAACACACGTCGCCCGCGAATCTACCTAACGTTTGTTAGGTTAACCATATAAGGTACAATCCGGAGTGTCAACACCATTTCCCGTGCGCGGAGACTGACGCAGTGACGAACGACGCGAGCTCGAACTCGAGAGAAAGAATTCTGGCAGCCGCCACGCGGCTCGCGCAGACGCACGGTTACGGCGGCTTGAACTATCGGGATCTCGCCAACGAGGTGGGGATCAAGGCCGCGAGCATCTACCACCATTTTGAAAGCAAGGCCGATCTCGGCGCGGCGGTAGCGAGGCGTTATCGGGAAGATTCAGCGGCGGCGCTGAACGACATGCTGGCCCGATCGCGCGATCCGCTGGATTGCCTGCGTCGCTATCCGGATACCTTTCGCAAGGCGCTCGAGACCGGCAACCGCCTGTGCCTGTGCAGCTTCATGGCCGCCGAAACCGACGACCTGCCGGAAGTCGTGATGAAGGAAGTGCTGGCCTTCGCCGACGTGAACGTGGCGTGGTTGAGCAAGGTGCTGTCCGCGGCGGCAGTGGTCGGCGCTCGGGAGAGCAAACAGCGGGCGCGGGCCATCTTCGCCGCCATCGCCGGCGCTCAGCTCATCGCGCGCAGCCGTGCCGATCTCTCGCTCTACGACGCGCTGATCGACAGTTATCGTAAGGCAGGCCTTTTGCCCGCGTAGCCGTGCAGCGGCGACGCGGCTTCGGGCGACGTCGAACGTTCGCGAACGGGTGATGATCAATCGGGCGCTCCACGCCGTCAGAAGCCCGCTCTCTACGGATGAAAAGTCTCGCCCCGCTTCAGCATGTCGATGAATTCCGCGATTTTGCGCGCCCGCGTTTCCGGCTTCTTGGCGCTCTGTATCCGGAACAGGATCGCATAGCGATTACGGCTGTTCAGCGTTGCAAAAAACTTCGCGGCTTTCGGATTGGCGTCCAGCGCCGCCTGCAAGTCGTCCGGCACGGTCGAGTTGCTGGCCGACGTATAGGCCGCCTCCCAGCGGCCGTCCTTCCTGGCCCTGTCGATCTCGGACAGGCCAGACGGCTGCATCCTGCCTGCGGCGATCAACGCTTCGGCCTTGTCCTTGTTGATTTTTGACCAGATGCTTTTCGCGGAACGCGGGCTAAAGCGCTGCAACCAATACTGCTCGCTCTCGGCCTTCTTTTGGCCATCGATCCAGCCGTGGCAGAGGGCGCTCTCAACCGCCTGTTCGTAGGTGACGGTTCGCTGCTCCGCGCCTTTTTTCGCGAGCCGCAGCCATGCTCCGGTCGACGTGCCGCCGTTTTGCCCCAACCAGTTTTCCCATTCGGCCTGACTGGCGAACGTCAGCGCACAATCGGTCATGACACGATCCTGAATGGTTGCGTTTTCAACGACTCGAAAGCCGCCGCTCAACCAATGAGCGGCAGCCACCGCAACACGCCATGGCAAAAAACCGCGTCAAACAATCCGGTTCAACGCATCGGCAAACCGCTTCACCGCCCCATCGATGTCATGCAGCTTGTCGAGACCGAACAACCCGAGCCGGAACGTCTTGAAGTCCGCCGGCTCGTCGCATTGCAACGGCACGCCCGCCGCGATCTGCAAACCGACATCGGCGAATTTCTGCCCGGTGCGAATACCGTCGTCGTCCGTGTAGCTGACCACGACACCCGGCGCCTCGAACCCTTTCGCGGCCACGCTTCTGAATCCCTTCTCCGTCAGCACGGCACGAACGCGCTCGCCGAGTTCGAGCTGTTCCGCCTTCACCTTGTCGAAGCCATATGCCTCGGTTTCCTTCATCACGTCGCGCAGCGTCGTGAGGCTGTCCGTGGGCATCGTCGCGTGGTACGCGAACCCGCCGCCCTCGTACGCTTCCATGATCTGCAGCCACTTGCGCAGATCGCACGCGAAGCTGGTGCTCGTCGTCGAATCGATGCGTTCCCGCGCGAGCGGGCTCAACATGACCATCGCGCAACACGGCGACGCGCTCCAGCCCTTTTGCGGCGCGCTGATCAGGATATCGACGCCGCTCGCCTGCATGTCGACCCACACGGTGCCCGACGCGATGCAATCCAGCACGAACATGCCGCCGACCGCATGCACGGCATCGGCCACCGCGCGCAGGTACGCATCGGGCAGCATCATGCCGGACGCGGTTTCGACGTGCGGCGCGAACACGAGATCGGGCTTGTGCTCGTTGATCGCGGCGACCACTTCGTCGATCGGCGCCGGCGCATAGGCGGCCTGCCTGCCCGCTTCGACCGGACGCGCCTTCAGCACCGTCGTCTCGGACGGAATGCCGCCCATGTCGAAAATCTGCGACCAGCGGAAGCTGAACCAGCCGTTGCGGATGACGAGGCACTTCCTGTTCGTCGCGAACTGCCGCGCCACGGCCTCCATGCCGAACGTCCCGCTGCCCGGAACGATCGCGACCGACTTCGCGTTGTAGACGTTTTTCAGCGTGGCGGAGATGTCGCGCATGACGCCCTGGAAGCGCTGCGACATATGGTTGACGGAGCGATCGGTGTACACCACCGAATATTCGAGGAGCCCCTCGCGGTCAACATCGGGAAGTAAACCTGGCATGCTCGCCTCCGGTGAAAGATGAACGATGGAATCAGGACAAGCAGCGTCTTCGATTCGATACTGCTCTGCACCCATGCAAATGCGTCATTTCCTCGACGAAAGCAGATTCTAACGAACGGCGCCGGTCGATTGGGGCATATTTTGTCTGCTGCGGAGCCCGGTATTCGTCGACGCCGGCCCCTGCCGCGCACATCGCCCCGTTCCATGTAAGGGTTAACGACGCGTGCGGCGCGCGTCACATAACATGTCGACCAGGCCCTTCACGACGGAATTTTCGATGACCTCCTCTCCCGCATCGTCACTGCAGTCGTCAACCGATCGCGCGCTCGCCGAGCGCATCGACGCGGTCCTGTCCCGCCAGCTCGACACGCAGCGCCTCGTCGGCGCCGTCGTCCTCGTCGCCCGCGACGGCGAACTCGTCTATCGCCGCGCGGCCGGCTTCGCGGACCGCGAATCGCGTACGCCGATGCGCGAGGACACGCTGTTCCGGCTCGCATCGGTGACGAAGCCGATCGTCTCGGCGGCCGCGATGGCGCTCGTCGCGCAACGCAAGCTGTCGCTCGACGACGACGTCACGCGCTGGCTGCCCGAATTCCGTCCGGCGCTGCCCGACGGCCGCGTGCCGACGATCACGGTGCGCCAGCTGCTCGTGCATACCGCCGGCCTCGACTATCGCTTCAACGAAACCGACGCGAACGGCCCGTATGCGCGTGCGGGCGTCTCCGATGGGCTCGATGCCGCATCGATCACGCTCGCCGACAACCTGCGCCGGATCGCGAGCGTGCCGCTGCTGTTCGCGCCCGGCACCAGCTGGAACTACTCGCTGTCGATCGACGTCATCGGCGCGCTGATCGAGGCCGTCTGCGGCGTGCCGCTCCCCGATGCGATCGATGCGCTCGTGCTGCGCCCGCTCGGCGTGCACGACACGGCGTTCGTCGCACGCGATCCCGCGCGGCTCGCGACGCCGTACGTCAACGACACGCCGCAGCCGCACCGGCTCGCCGAGAACGAGACGGTACCCATCGTCGAAGGGTTCGTCGGCGTCACGTACTCGCCGTCGCGTGCGCTGGATGCACACGCGTTCCCGTCGGGCGGCGCCGGGATGGTCGGCACCGCCGGCGACGTGCTGACGGTGCTGGACACGTTGCGCGCGGGCGGCGGCGCGATCCTGCCCGCCGAGCTGGTCGACGAGATGGGCCGCGTACAGACCGGCGATCTGGAATTGCCGGACCTGCCCGGCGCGGGCTTCGGAATCGGCTTCTCGGTGCTGCACGACCCGCAGGCGGCCGCGTCGCCGGAATCCGTCGGCACGTGGCGCTGGGGCGGCGTCTACGGTCATTCGTGGTTCGTCGACCGCGCACGCGGGCTCACCGCCGTGTCGCTGTCGAACACGCTCTACGAAGGGATGAACGGGCAGTACACGCTCGATCTGCGCGATGCGATTTATGGTGTGCGGTAGCGCGGAATGGAAAAGGCCCGGCAAAGCCGGGCCAGTCTCGTTCCATGCGGCTCGGCCACTTCCTCGCGCCCGGCATGGCGAATAACGTGCGGCGAGCGCCCTGAATCAACGCAACGCCAATTCCGGCTGACCGCATCGTTGTCGCACGCCGTCACGGACGTTTCCCCTACCTGGCAAGGATCACGTACAAGCCCAAGCCGGTATAAGCGATGAACAAGACCGCAGCGACGATACAGGCAATACGCCCGATCCCGCGCAGACGCGTCATACCGAAATACATCAACCCGGCACCGACAAGCAGCCACAACGGCCAATAGCTGATGCCCAAAATCAGCATCATGACCGGCCACGGTATATCGATGGCGATGTCGCTCATTCCAGCGGGCCCCCGTTGCTCAAGTAGACAGTCAGTGTGTAAAAACCTCCGCGATGTTGCCACATTCCGACATCGACGACATCGGGTACGGATCAGCCTGCCGACGACAAAAAAAGGCCCGACGAAAGTCGGGCCAACGGGTTTGAGACACTAGGAGAATCCCGCCCACCCCATACCGGGCGGTCACGCCGCGCTACACGACGTTCTTTTCGACGATCGGCCGGTTTTCGAGCACGCGCGCCCAGCCGAGCGACGACAGGTCGAGCGTGTCGTAACGCCCGCCCAGAATGAGTTCGCTGACGCCGCGCCCCGTCGCGGGCCCCTGCTGCAGCCCGTGGCCGCTGTAGCCGTTCGCGAACACGACGTTGTCGAGTTCCGGGTGGTAGCCGATGATCGCGTTGTGATCGAACACGTTGTACTCGTAGTAACCGGACCAGCAATTCTCGACGCGCAGCGCCTCGAATTCCGGTACGCGATGCGCGAGCGTCGGCCAGATCACGTCGTCGAACAGGTCGTGGTCGACTTCGTCGAGCGGCAGGTCGTCCGGGTCGCGATCGGGGCTCGGCGACGTGCCGCAGATATACGTGCGCCCTTCCGGCCGGAAATACACGCCGGTCGGATCGATCAGCAGCGGGCAATCGGCAAGCTTCGCTGGCGACGATACGTTGAAGATGCTGCGACGCCGTGCAAACACCGGAATGTCGATGCCCATCATCGACGACAGCGTACGCGTCCATGCGCCGGCCGCGTTGACGAGCGTGTCGCACGCGTAGCGCTCGCCGTCGTCCGTCACGACATGCGTAATCTTGCGGCCGTCGCGCACCACGTCCTTCACGTCGGCCGGCACGTAGCGCGCGCCGAGCGCCTGCGTCTTCTTGCGCAGCGCCTGCACGAGCCCGTAGCCGTCGAACCAGCCTTCGCCGCTCACGCCGTACGCACCCGACACGAGATCGTCGACGTTCAGCCACGGAAACTTCGCGCGCAGCGCGTCGCCGTCCATCAGCCGGATATCGGCGCCGAGGCTGGTCTGCAGCGCATGGTTCTCGCGCAGCGTCGCGTCGCCGGCCGGCGTCGCGAGGAACAGGTAGCCGCCTTCGTGCAGATCGATCGACGGCCGATTGCCGTCCACTTCGAGCCGCTCGCCGATCGTGCGCAGGAACTCGATGCCGAACAGCGACATCTCGATCGACAGCGGCGTGGAAAACTGCTGGCGAATCGACGCGGCCGACAGCGCCGACGACGATCTTGCATAGGTAGGATCGCGTTCGATGACGGTCACGGCGACCGTGGGATCGGTGGCGCGCAGGAAATACGCGATCGAGCTGCCGATCACACCACCGCCGACGATGACGACTTGAGAACTCACGACTGACTCCGGTTACACGTAAAAGGCGCAGCCAGCCGGCCGCGCCCGTTGGGTGGTTCGTGCCGCGACTCGCGCGGCGTCGCGCGGGCAGCCTTCGTGGGCGATCGCTCCGGCTATTTCAGCACGTCCGGCATCGCCGCGAAAGCCCGCTCACGCGGGTTGCATTCAGTCCGCCGACTTGGTCGTGACGGGCTGCCACGCGGCGTTCTTCACTTCATACAGCGTCGAGCTCGGGTTCTTCAGGTCGCCCGTGTTCGTGAACGCGATCGTGCCCGTGATGCCGTCGTAGCGCGTGCCCTTCAGCGCGCCGTTGAAATCGGCCGGCTTGGTCGAGTTCGCCTTCTGCATCGCATTGATCGCGATCCACGTCGCGTCGTACGCGAACGGCGCATACGCGAGCATGTCGACGCCGTACTTCTGCTTGAATTTCGTTTCGAACAGCTTGCCCTTCGCGAGACGCGACAGCGGCTGCCCGTATTCCCACACCGACGCGCCCTCGGCCGCATTGCCGGCCAGCCGGATGAAGTTCGCGTTCATCACGCCGCCGCCCGCGAGGAACTGCGCGCGGATGCCGAGCTGGCGCATGCGCTTCACGAGCATCGCGGCCTGTGCGTCGAGGCCGCCGAAGAACACGAGATCGGCATTGGTGCTCTTGATCTTCGTGAGCTGCGCGCTGAAGTCGACGGCCTTGTCGTTCGTGAATTCGCGCGCGACGATCGTGCCGCCGTTCGCCTTCACCGACTTCTCGAATTCGTCGGCTTCGCCCTGGCCGAACGCGGTGCGATCGTCGATGATCGCGATGCGCTTCGCCTTCGTCACGCTCGCCGCATACGCACCGGCGTTGCCGGCGTTCTGCGTGTCGGTCGCGATCACGCGATACACGGTGTCGAGCCCGGCGCGCGTGATGTCGGGATTGGTCGCCGACGGCGTGATCATCGGAATGCCGGCCTTCGCGTAGATCTTCGACGCGGGCAGCGTCGTGCCCGAATTGAAGTGGCCGATCACGACGGCGACCTGCGCGTCGGCGAGCTGCTGCGCGGCCTGCACGCCGGTGCGCGGATCGCTCTGGTCGTCCTGCGACGCGATCACGAATTTCACCGGCTTGCCGCCGACCGTCGTGCGCGCGGCATTCGCTTCGTCGACCGCCATGCGCACGCCGTTCTCGATGTCCTTGCCGTAGGCGGCGCCGCCGCCGGTCAGCGGGCCCGCCACGCCGACCTTGACGATCGTCTCCTGCGCATGGGCCGCGCCCGTCTGGAACGCGAGAAGCGCGGCGGTCAGTGCAGCGCCGGAAAGCGAACGAATGCGGAACGTCATGGCAGTCCTTCTTCTGAGGGTCGGGATGCAACGCGCGAATGACGCGCGTCGGCAACCTCCTGCGCGCCGGTGACTGCTTGCACTGCCCGGGGCGCATTGCATGCGTCCGACCGGCCGGCCGATCACCGCGGTTCCGTCTCCGAAGAACCTTTCATCGCGAAAGAGGTGAATGGATTGTGGGTAGCCAATACCCGTGCAGCAAACGAAATATCGGAACTACGTTGTGAGGATTTGTCATCAAGTTCCGGGTTCATGGCCGATCCGCGGCCCGTACGACGGGGGCCGTGGATGGAGTGCTCGTGCAGGAAATGGCGGCCGCGCCCGTGGAGAAAGGCCGGCCGTGGTCATGCCGGCCACGCATCATCGCTGCGACGCCGGCCCGGCCGGCCTTCGCGACGCCCGTGGCGGGCGCCGCGTCATCGTTCAGTGGCGATCGGTGCCCGTATGCTTGCGCACCGCATCGGCCGCCTCGCCGGCCTTCTCCTGAAGCTTGCCGGCCTGCTGTTCGGCCAGGCCTTCCGCTTCGGTCTCGCGGTCGCCCGTCACCTTGCCGAGTGCTTCCTTGACCGAACCCTTGACCTGTTTGAGCTTGCCTTCGATGCGATTCCTGTCCATGGTCATCTCCTGCGATGGTTTGGGGGAGAGCCGGCGACGCCGCGCCCCTGCGCCGCACCGCCGAGTGGACAGGATCGCAATCGGACGCCGCGGGCGGCAGATGCGGATGCACCAATCGGCATGGTGCATTCGTACCGCCGCGGTCAGTCCTTGCCCTTCGCGCCGCCCTTGTCGCCGCGCGCGCCGTTCGGTTCGGCCGTGCCGACGATCCCGCGCTCGCGCGCCCACACAATCGCCTCGCCGCGGCTGTGCACGTCGAGCTTCGCGTAGATCGTCGCGACGTGATTGCGCACGGTGTTCGGCGCGAGCCCGAGGCGGCCGGCGATCTCCTTGTCGGCCAGGCCGTGGCACAGCAGGTCGAACACGTCGCGCTCGCGCGCGGTCAGGTCGGACAGCTGCGCGCCCGCATCCGGCGCATTCGCGCGCCGCACGTTCGCGAGCTTCTCGATCAGCGTACGGCTGAACCACGACGCATCCTGCATCGCGGTCTCGATCGCGTAGACGAGCTCCATCTCCGTGCGCTTGCGGTCGCTGATGTCGAGCAGCGCGACGAGCAGGCAGTCGCGTCCGTGAATCGCGACGGGGTCGGCCGACACGACGCAATCGCGCACGTCGCCGTCGCGCGTGCGGATCTGCACGTCCACGTTGCGCACGTGGCCGTCGTCGGCGAGCCGGCCTTCGATGCGCGACCACGCACCGCGTTCGGCCCACAGCCCGATCTCGTCCGCGGATTTACCAAGGAGGTCGGCCTGCGCATGGCCCGTCATCGCGGCAAACCCATCGTTCACGTCGAGCAGCTCGAAACGGTCCGCCGTGACGATCGCCATCGCGACCGGCGCCATCCGGAAGGCCGTCGCGAAGCGTTCCTCGCTTTGCATCAGCGCGCGCTCGGCCTGCTTGCGCGGCTCGAGATCCATGAACGTGAACAGCATGCACGCCTCGCCGTTCATGTCGATCGGCTGCCCGGCGACGACCACCGCCTTGGTACTGCCGTCGGCAAGCTTGAGCACAGCCTCCATCTGCGGAATCGTCGCGCCTTCGCCGAGCCGCTCGATCGCGAGCTCGCGCCGTTCGGCCTGTTCGAGCACGTCGACCTCGTACACCGAGCGGCCGAGCACGTCGTCGCGCGCGTGGCCCGTCATGTCGAGAAAGCCCTGGTTGACCTTCACGTAGCGCAAGTCGTCGAGCCGGCAGATCACGGCCGGCGCCGGGTTCGCGTTGAAGGTGCGCTCGAAGCGCTCCTCGGCGCTCGCCCATTCGGTCGCGTCGTGCAGCACGAGCGCGAGGCAGTCGGGTTCGCCGGCCGCGTTCGTCAGCACCAGGCTGCGGATGCGGTGCACCCAGCTCACCGACGCGTCGGCGGCCGATTCGACTTCGACCGTCACGTCGCTGAACTCCTCTCCGGCGATCACGCGATCCATCGGATAGTGGCCGTCGCGCACCGGATGGTTGTTCCGGTAGCGCAGCCGAAATCGCTCGCGGTATTCGGTGACGTCCGCGCCGAGCGCCTTCAGCTCGGTCACGCCATGCATCGCGAGCGCGGCCTCGTTCGCCCAGACGATCCGCTGGTCCGGCTCGATCAGGATCACGCCCTCGGTGAGTCCCGCGATGATCTGGTGCAGCTGGCGCCGGTCGGTATGCGACTTGAGCGCCTGTTCGTCTACTTGTTCGTTCATCGAATCGTTGTCCCTGTCGTCAACATGAGCGGTCAACCCGAGCGCCGGCCAGGCGCCCGTTGCAACGGCATGCCCCGGCCGGCGCGTGCGGCGATGATCGCGTGCCGCGCAACGGCGCGACACGCGCGAATGCACTATCTCGAATAGTACATTCGCATGCCGCCCGTGATCGTGCGGTGCCCCGCCAAATGGTGCGGTGCGGCCGGCGCGCCTGTCGCGCCGCGTTGCCCGGGTCGTGGTGCACGTACCCGTCCCGCCGGTCTGTTCCGTCCCCCGGTGCAAACGCACTAACCGATCCGGTGAATTTGCGCGATGTCCGCTCGCGTTCGCGTCGGTACGCTGGTACTGCATCGGCGCTCATGCGCTGCCCTTTCATACCGCAGAGGGAGGACACCCGGATGAAATTGCATCAGACACCCGATCCGACGCGGCCCGAACCGGCCCCGGACAATCCGCCCGAGCCGGCGCCCGGCACCGACCCGCCGGTACCGCTGCCGCCCGACGTGCCGCGCCCGGACATGCCGCCGCGCGAGCCCGGCTACGACACGCCGATCGCCCGCTGAGGCACACGAACGCACGGGAACGCGCCGTGCTCACCGACTGATTGATTCAACCCGCCAATCGAAGGAGAACATCAATGAACAAGACCTCGCACCTTTCGACCCTGCTCGCCGTCAGCGCGGCCTTCCTGCTGTCCGCCGCCCCGCTCACGAACGCGCACGCCCAGGCCTCGTCGACCGACAGCGGCATGGCGAGCGAATCGAATCAGCCGGTCACCGACACGTGGATCACGACCAAGGTGAAAGGTGAGCTCGCAACCACCGACGGCGTGAAGAGCACCGACATCAGCGTGAAGACGGTCGACGGCGTCGTCACGCTCACGGGCGTGCTGCCGACGAAGGTCGCCGTGAAGAAGGCCATCGCCGTGACGCGCGCGATCAAGGGCGTGAAGCACGTCGACGCATCCGGCCTGAAGGCGAAGGCCTGAGCTACCCCGCGGCCGAGCGCCGCACTTTTCTCCCCTTTCGAAAGGAGCACACCATGAACGAAGACAAGATCAAGGGCCAGTGGAAGCAGCTCACCGGCAAGCTGAAGGCCAAGTGGGGCAAGCTGACCGACGACGACCTCCAGGTCGCGGAAGGCAATCGCGATTATCTGGCCGGCAAGATCCAGGAGCGTTACGGGATCGCCCGCGACGAAGCCGAGAAGCAGTTGAAGGAATTCGACCGCGAGCTGTAACGCGCCAGTCGTCTCACCCCGCCGCGACGCGCACCGCGTCGCGGCCACGCGGAGGACAACGACATGGGCAAATATCTGATCGCATGGCTGCTCGGCGTACCGATCGGGCTGCTGGTGCTGTTTTTTCTGGTCACGCACCTCTTCTGACGCACGCGACGCCCCGTCAATGAAAACGGGCCGACGGCTGAAATCAGCCGCCGGCCCTTCTGCTTGTGCACGCGATACGTGACGCGCCGTGCTTACTTCGCCGCGTTCGCCGTCATCTTGAAGATGCCCTGCGCATTGCCCGCGTCGAAACGCAGGTCGGTCACCCAGCGCCGCGCCGCCTGGTCGAACGTGCGCTTGCGCGTGATGAATTCGTAGAACGACCCCGGCACGTTGCGCTTGACCGTGCCGCCGTCGCGGGTGCGGAATTCGCGCTCGACGGTATCCGCGCGATAGGCCGTCTGGAACACGCGGCCCGAGCGCGAGCGCTCGACCTCCGGCTTCATCGGCCGGCCCTTCGCCTTCTCGTCGTCGGACAGCTTGAACACGTCGGCGACGCGGTCGGTCGCATGGTTGAACGCATTGCCTTCGGTCGCGATCCACGCCATCTCCGCCGATTCCATCAGCAGCGTTTCGTAGTCGAGCTCGTTCGGCACATCGTGCTGGCGCGCGAACGCGCCGACGATTTCCGGCAGCAGCGCGTGCGCGGCTTCGAGCGACAGCCAGCCTTCGCGCTCGACTTCCCACAGCAGCGCGACGGCCGCCGGCGACAGCGGGTCGCGCGACGAACTGACGACGTTCGTCACCGCCTGCTGGAATTCCTTCGAGAAGCGCTCCGGATGCAGTTCGCTGACGAAAAACTGTGCGATTTCGTCCGGCGCGTCTTCATGCGCATACGCGCGGCCCGTCATGCCGAGCTTGTCGAGCGGGTAACGGCCGTTCAGGCGGAAGCCGAGCGGACGCAGGATGCGCGTGAACGCCGCCTCGCCCGGCGGCAGCGCGCCCGTGTGCGGCCAGCGCACCGTGCGCAGCGCGCCGTGATCGAAATAGACCGAGCCGCCGTTTTCGATCGCCTCGGCCGTGTACGCGCGGCCGTTCGCCGAACGCTCGAGCAGCCCTTCGAACAGCGCCATGTTCATCGCCTGCGCGATTTCCGCGCGCGTCACGACGCCGTCTTCCCATTCTTCGAGGATGGCCGGCATGTTCAGGGTCGAGAACAGGGCGTCGGTCTTCGCCTGTCCCAGCAGCTTCGTCAGCAAGCTGTCGATATTCGGATTGCGCATCAGGATTCTCGTCTCGGGGGACCCGCCGGCAAACGTGCCGGCAACTCGTCGGCCGGCCGCCCCGCGGGCGCCTGACCTTGCACGGGAAGCATTATTCAAAGGGTTGCAGCGGGGCGTAAAGCGAGATTAAATTGATATGTGATGAGTTTTTGGAATTATCGGCGGCCCTTCGCTCCCCTTCACCCCCGTGCGGCGCGGCCCTTTTTGTCGGATAAATAGAGCATCATGCGCAAATTCAAGATCCCCAACATGGGCGCGCTCGTGGCTTTCGAAGCCGCCGCCCGCCACGAGAGCTTCACGCACGCGGCCAAGGAGCTGTTCCTGACCGAAAGCGCAGTGTCGCGGCAGATCGCGACGCTGGAGGCGAGCCTCGGCGTGCGGCTGTTCGCGCGCGTGAAGCAGCGCGTCGTGCTGACGCGCGCCGGCAAGCTGTACGGCACGCAGGTGCGGCGCGCGCTGGAAGCGCTCGACCGCGACACGCTGTCGATCATCGCGCACGGCAGCGGCGGCGGCTACCTGGAACTCGCGGTGCTGCCGACCTTCGCGTCGCACTGGCTGATCCCGCGCATCAAGAGCTTCTACGACCGCACGCCCGACGTGCGCGTGAACATGGGCAGCCGCACCGACCTGTTCTCGTTCGAGGACACGCACTTCGAAGCCGCGATCCACTACGGCAAGCCGACCTGGCCCGGCACGTCGTCCGACTATCTGTTCGGCGAGGAAGTCGTGCCGATCTGCTCGCCCGCGCTGCTGAACGGGCCGGTCGAGCGCGTCGAGGATCTGCTCGCGTACCCGCTGCTGCACTCGACGACGCGCCCCGGCGCGTGGGCGCAGTGGTTCGAGACGCACGGCGTCGAGGACATCCGCACGATGCAGGGCGTGCGCTACGAGCTGCATACGATGCTGATCAGCGCGGCCGCGGCCGGGCTCGGCGTCGCGCTCGTGCCGAAGTTTTTCGTCGAGGAACAGTTGCAGCAACTCGGGCTCGTCGTGCCGTGCGATGCGGCAACCGTCGGCGATTCGGCGTACTACCTCGTGTATCCGACGGAGTTCAGTCACAGCAAGCCGCTGGAATCGTTCCGCGGCTGGCTGCTCGAACAGGCGAGCGCGTATGCGGCGCCGGAACGCGACGCGCGAGACGCCGATGAAGAGGATGACGAAGACGTCGAGTAACGGCGCTGCCGCGCCGGCGTCACCGCGCGGTGGCGCCGCATGCGTGCCGCGTCGGCGCGTCGGCTGACACGACCTTCACCAGCCGCGCACGATCGGGCGTTTCCAGCCCCGGGCACGCGGTCTCCAGATCGCGGATCACGAGCGTCGCGCGCCCGTCGAACCGGCACACGCCGCGCGGCTGCGCGGCGGACAGCCGCAGCCGGCGCCGCGCGTCGGGCTGGTTCGTGAAAACGATCACGCCTGCGCGCTGCGAGCGATCAGGCAAGTGCCGCGCCGACGCGTCGTCCTCTTCGAACCCCACGTCCGGCCCGATCGATTCGTCGCCGTAGTCGAGCGCGTAACGCCCCGACAGCGTGATCGTCCGGTCGACATGCACGGCATGGCAACCCGGCTCGGCATCCGCGGGAATGGTCTGCGCGCCGGCCGCGACCGGGCCGCACGCCAGCAACGATAAAAGCAGCGCGCGGGCGCGGGCGGTCATGCTGGACGCATCAAGCGCGTGGCGGCTCATGGGCAGTCGGGTGCGGGTCGTCGTGACGAAGACCCGCATTGTCGCGCACCGCGTGCGTTACATGTGCCACTTCACCGTGGCGGTCAGCGTACGCGGATCGCCGGGCATGTTGTACAGGTCCGCGTTGCCGTGCGCGGCGATGAAGTAGCGTCGATCGAACAGGTTGTCGAGCGTGAGCGTCACATCGACCTTCTTGCTGCGATAGCCGGCGCCCAGGTTGAACACCGTGAACGACGGCAGCGTGACGAGATCGCTCGCCGACGTATAGCGCGCGGACTGGAACTGCATGCCGGCCGCCGCATAGAAGCCGTACGGCAGCTCGCGCTTGAGCCACAGGTTCGCGCTGTGGCGCGGCATCAGCCCCGGCGTGTTGCTCGACACCGCCAGGCCGGCCGCGGTCGATTGCGCGGACCCGTCCACCGTGCCGTTCAGGTACGCGTAACCCGCATACACCGACCACTTCGGCGCGATCTCGCCGGTGAAGCCGAGCTCCATCCCGCGCACGTGTTGCGTGCCGATCGGCAGCGCATAGCCGGGATTCGCCGGGTCGCCGATCTGCTGGTTGGTCTGGCGCATGTCGAACAGCGCGACGCTGGCCGTCGCCTTGCCGCCGAGGTCGAAGCGCGAGCCCACTTCATACGCGGTGGTCTTCTGCGGCGCGAGCGCGGCGCCGTTCGAGAACGCGCCGGAACTGATCAGCGTGTCGGCCAGCGGCGAGAACGACTGGCTGAACGACCCGTACAGCGTGAGCCAGTCGAGCGGTTCGTAGATCAGGCCGACGCGCGGGCTCCATGCATGATCGGTGCGGTCGAGGTTGACGTTCGACGACGTGTAGTCGTGGCGGATCTGGTTCAGGTAATCGAAGCGCAGGCCGGCGAGCACCTTCCAGTGTTCGGTCAGCGAGATCAGGTCCTGCGCATAGACGCCCGCGAGCCCGACGACGGTCGACGCGTTCGTCTTCGCACGCGTGCCGCCCGGCACGCCGGGCAGGACGACCGGCTGCGGATTGAACAGATCGTAGGTCGCGACCTTCGTCACGCTGTAGATCGTGTCGAACTTCTGCTGCTGCGACAGCTCCAGCCCGTACAGCAACTCGTGACGCATGCCGAACAGCGAGGTCTTCTGCGTGAGTTCGAACAGCCCGTCGATGCCGTGATCGGTGCGCTGGCGCGTCGACTGATCGAGCGTGACGACCGGGTGCGCGGCGGTCTTGATCGGCTCGTACGTCACGTAGTTCTTCCGCTCGAGCGAGAAGTCGTACGCGCGGATCGCGCCGTGGAACGACAGCGAATCGTTGAAGCGGTGATCGAGCGACACCGTCGCGCTTTTCGCGGAGATGTCGTTGTACGAACTGTTCCCGCCGTCGGCCGACCCGTAGTACGTGTTGATCGGCACGTCGACCGGCCGGCCGCGATACGCGGGCAACCCCTGATCGGACGTGCGACGGTCGTGCAGGTAGTCGAATTCGACGTTCAGCACCGTGTCGCGGTCGAGCTTGAACTGCGCGGACGGCGCGATCGCCTGCCGGTTGAGCTGGAACCGGTCGCGGAAGCTGTTCGAATTCTCGGCCGCGCCGGTGATGCGAAAGCGCGCCGCGTCGTTCGGGTTCCAGCCGAGATCGAATTCGCCCCGCCGCTCGCCGCGCGTGCCGAGCGTCACGCCCACGTCGTTCACCGGGTTCGCCTGCGGCCGCTTCAGCACGCGATTCACGATGCCGCCCGCCGAGCCGCGCCCGTACAGTACGGCCGCCGGCCCCTTCAGCACCTCGACGCGATCGACGTTCGACAGGTCGCGGTAGTACAGCGCGTCGTCGCGAATGCCGTCGACGTACTGGTCCGTGATGCTGTTGAAGCCGCGGATCGTGATCTGGTCGCGCTGGCCGTCGCCGACCGAGAAGCCGACGCCCGGCACGTTGCGCAGCGCATCCTGCAGCGACGTCGCGTTCTGATCCTCGATCACCGCGTGCGGCACGACGTTCACGGTTTGCGGCACGTCCATCAGCGACATGTCGGTTTTGGTCGCCGCGCGCGAATGGCCGCCGTCGTACGACGCATGCTCGGCGGCCGCGTTGACGGAAATCGCGGGCAGGGTCGCCGCGGCATCGCTCGCCTGCGCAAACGAAGTGCGGGCGCCGGCCAGCGACGTGGCGATCAGAAGCGCATGGCACGCGCTCGTGTGGAGTTTCATCGTGAACGTAGAGGTGGTGAAGAAAACGGCGAACGGCCAGCGCAAGCGGCACGAAAAAAGCCGTGACATCCCGTCACGGCTCGTAATGCGGCGAAATAATAAACGAGAATGATTCGCGTTTTTAATTAATTTTCAACGTGTCGCCTGGCCACAACGTGAATACGCGATGCGCTCTGCATTTCTGACGAATGCCTTTCTGTTTCAAGCGATTGGGCGGCGCGAATCGTAATAAAAACGAAAGTATCGGATCGATCGCGTCATGCGGCGACGATCGTAAAAGGCGGGATTCGGGATACGACGGCGGAGAAGCTGGAGAGGATCACGAAGGATCGGCCAAGCTGGCGGGACTGGCGGGACGGATTCAACGGTCCGGTGCGCGCCGGACCGGGCAACCCCGACCCGGCGCTCCGGGCAGCCGACCTCGTATCGGCAGCGCGGCGGACCGACTTCTATTCTTCACTACGTCTGCTCTCAGGTTCACTGCATTTTTTTCCTCACCGCGCTGCGCCATTATCCGCTCAATTCGGCCGAAGTAAAACGTTTGCGGTTGCACCCAGGCCGTTATACCGGCGATTCGGAAACAGTCTTTCTAAATACTTACGATGCCGCTGCCGCGATTCGGTCATTGTTGCATTCGTGACGGCGTTCCTTTTTAATGGAACTGGTTCCATTCGCTGAATCGGCCACATTCCCGCGTGACGCGCCGTCGCGTGCAGGTCATGATGCCGATTCAGGATCGAGGATCATTCAGCTCAGGATTCGCATCGCCCGTCCTTCCCGGACACCCCCGTCAAACGAGACCGTCATGCCCGATTCCGCCTCCCTGCAGCACCTCTTTCCCGCCTTACAGGACATCCCCGCCGAATTCCGGCTGGCTTCGCCGATTCACCAGCGCGTGTCGCTCGTCGACGGCGAATTGCGACCGTGGGACGGCGCGACCAAGACCGTGCTGTCGCCCGTGTGCGTGCGGCAGCCGGACGGCGGCGTCGAGCAGGTCGAGATCGGCAGCTATCCGGTGATGGGCGAAACGGAAAGCGACGCGGCGCTCGACGCCGCGGTACGCGCGTACGACGCCGGCCGCGGCGAATGGCCGACGATGAAGGTCGAGCAGCGCATCGCGTGCATGCAGGATTTCATCAAGCGGATGGTCGCGCAGCGCGAACGCGTCGTGAACCTGATCATGTGGGAGATCGGCAAGAGCCTCGCCGATTCGCAGAAGGAATTCGACCGCACCGTCACGTACATGACGCAGACGATCGACGCGCTGAAGGAGCTGGACAATGCGAACTCGCGCTTCGTGATCGCGGAAGGCACGATCGGCCAGATCCGCCGCACGCCGCTCGGCGTCGTGCTGTGCATGGGCCCGTACAACTATCCGCTGAACGAAACGTTCGCGACGCTGATCCCCGCGCTGCTGATGGGCAACACCGTGGTGTTCAAGCCGCCGCAGTACGGCACGCTGCTGTTCGAGCCGCTGCTGGAAGCGTTCCGCGACGCGTTCCCGAAGGGCGTGATCAACACGATCTACGCGCCGGGCGCGGTGGTCGTGCCGCACATGCTCGCATCGGGCAAGATCAACGTGCTCGCGCTGATCGGCTCGAGCAAGGTCGCCGATCACCTGAAGAAGCAGCACCCGAAGTCGCACCGGCTGCGCGCGATCCTCGGTCTCGATGCGAAGAACGCGGCGATCGTGCTGCCCGACGCCGATCTCGACCTCACCGTGAAGGAGTGCCTGCTCGGCGCGCTGTCGTTCAACGGCCAGCGCTGTACCGCGCTGAAGATGCTGCTCGTGCATCGCTCGATCGTCGACGAATTCCTGAAGCGCTTCACCGCCGCGCTCGAACAGCTGAAGATCGGCATGCCGTGGGAAAAAGGCGTCAGCATCACGCCGCTGCCCGGCATGCATCGCACCGCGTACATGACGGACGCGATCGACGACGCGAGGGCGAAGGGCGCGCAGGTCGTCAACCATCAGGGCGGCGAATTCAGCAAGACGCTGTTCTACCCGGCCGTCGTGTATCCGGTGTCCGAAGGGATGAAACTGTACCGCGAGGAGCAGTTCGGGCCGATCATTCCGGTCGCGCCGTTCGACGACGTGGAAACCGCGCTCGACTACGTGACGACGTCGGAGCACGGCCAGCAGGTCAGCATCTTCGGTTCCGATCCGGCGCAGATCGGCGCGCTCGTCGATCCGCTCGTGAACCAGGTGTGCCGCGTGAACATCAACTGTCAGTGCCAGCGCGGGCCCGACGTGTTCCCGTTCGCCGGGCGCAAGGATTCGGCCGAGGGCACGCTGTCGGTGAGCGACGCGCTGCGCGCGTTCTCGATCCGCTCGATGGTCGCGGCGAAGCAGACCGACGGCAGCAAGCAGCTGCTCGACTCGATCGTGTCGGATCACCACTCGAAGTTCATCAATACGGGCTTCATTTTCTGAAGCCGCTTCGATGCGGGGCCCCCGCCGTGCATGGCGCGGCGGGGCGTCCGGTCGAACGCATCGCCCGCGTCGCCCGCATCACCGCCGCCGGTCAGATCGCGCCCGGTCGCGCGTGCAGGCCGTTCAGCAGCGTGTCCCATGCCTGCAGCGCGCGCGCCTCATCGACCGGTGAGGTGGCCTGCGCCGGCGGCAAGTCGCTCTGCCCGGCCACGCCCAGCAGCATCTCGATCGCGGTATGCGGTTGCGCAAGCGTGGCGGCATTGCCCGGCGCGAGCAGGTAGAAGCGATAAGCCGTGACGGCGCCGTCCCGAAGCTCGAACAGCACTTCCTCGGCATCCATGCCGGCAATCGACCGTTTCCCCTCGCGCAGGAGGCGATGGCTTCCGGGCAGGCGGTCGAGTTTCGCGCGCAACGCGGGCAGCGTACGGCTGAGCGACTGCTCGCGATCGTCACCGACGGCATTGCGCGACTGGATCACGAGCAGCGCCGGTCGGCCCGGCATCAACGCGAACGATTGCCTGACTTCTTCGGGGTAGGTGGACGATCCGGTCACGATCCCGCCGTCGAAGCAGAAGCCCGGTTCGGTCGGTACAACCCAGTTATCGCGCATCCGGATGCGCCGGAACGTGTCGTCATAGACGCCCTCGACACGATCCAGCGCATCGGCGCCGATGCTGCCCGTCGTGCGGACGAGCGTGCGGTTCGCGTACAGATAGCCTTCGGTATCGAACGGCAATATCACGGATTTCGCCGCCGCTTCGTTGAAGACGAAAACACGCGAATCCGGTACGGGGGAAAAGGCCTTTTCCAGCCACGCGTGACGGGTCTTCCGATCCATCTCGACCGGATTCGCACGCAGCCGGGTACGCATCACCTGCTCGCGAGCGGCGATGGCGGCCTGGTAGGCATCCGGCGGCACCTCGTGCGTCGTGAGCAGTTGCTCCCCGCGGTACGCGTAACGCTGACTCGAGATCTCGCTCGAAACCGGCCGATCGAACACCAGGCGGCCGATACACCACGGAGGTACTTTGGACAGCAGCGGATTGCTTGTCGCCGGATCGGCGGCAAACACCGAAGTGCAGGCACACAGTCCCGCCAGCACACCGAACCAGCGCAAAAGACGAACCATCAGCATCTTCCGGTACCTCGTGCATCCTTCATGGGTTGCCCGACACTGTACCCGGAAAGACGCGGCCCTCGCCGTTGCACGGGTCGCGCAGCAGCGGGCGGTGCGAGGCCCGATGCGGGCACGTCAACCGGCACGTCGGCCACGCCGGTATCGACGGCACGCACGACGCCGTCACCGGCGCGACGATTGCGCGGGCTGACCGCCTCTCGCGGCCCGCGCAGCCGGCGCGCGACACCTCACACGTTCGTCACCAGCAGCCGCACCCCCGCCACGCCGAACACGACGGCCAGACACGCCTCCATCGCACGCCGGCCGCGCACGTACAGCCGGCGCGCACCGTCCATCGAGAACACCAATGCATAACCGCCGAACACCGCGCAGCCGATCGCGAGGCAGCCCGGCACGACGGCGCCGTGCGCGCCGCCCGCGCCGTTCGACGACAGCGCGACGATCGACACCCACACGAGAATCGCCTTCGGATTGGTCAGGTGCAGCATCGCGCCGCGCACGTAGAAGCGCGACAGCCGCTGCTCGCGCGCCGCGTTCGCCGATGCCGCCGGCGGCCCCGCCAGCGCCGTACGCGCCGACTTGAACGCGAGCCACAGCAGGTACAGCCCGCCGAAGACCTTGATCGCGATCAGCAGCTTCGACCATGCGAGCAGCGCGGCCGATACGCCGAGCGCCGCCACCGTCGCCCAGAACATCGACCCTGAAATCACGCCGAGCGCGAACGCCAGCGCCGCCTTGCGGCCCTGGTTCGCGGCGACCGACATGATCGCGAGATTGCTCGGCCCGGGGCTGGCCGTGCCGATGAAATAGGCCGTGTAGGCGAGCAGCAGATTGGCCGAGAAGAAGGTGTGGACGCTCATGTCGAATCTCGCGGGGATGGTTCGGAGATTGTTGGCAAACCCGCGCCGTCTGCCCATGGACAATTGTGCGGCCGATCGCTGGGCCAGTTGCGTGGTCATGCAACCGATCGCCGCACGCCGGACCGTCTCTGTTTTGAAACAACCGGCGCGTCCGCCGCCGGTTCGCGCGACGCAGCGGCACGCGTTTCCCGCGGCCGCGTCCCGTCGGCGGACGCACGGCGGGCGTGGCCGAACCGCGCGACACACGCCGTGCCGGCCGTCCGCCGGCGGAAACGCGCGACGTGCCGGATACCTGCGTTACGTTACATCCGTGAAGCATTTCACCTCGTCGCGCCGCTGCAGGCGCCCGACGCCGCCCGCCGTGCGCGCGTAGACGCCCTCCTCGATCGCCAGCCCGATCCAGTCCCGGCGGGACTCGCCGACCGATGCGGGAGCGCGGCTCAACATTGCTCAACAATCGTCCGGCGGCGCTGGTACGGAATCTGCATTCCGTTCGGGCAGAAGCCGCGCTGGCGCGCGGACATGAATTCACCCGCGGGCGCCCCAATGGCTACACCCGTACGATGTGCACACGCAACGAGGCCCTTCATGGATGCGCAGCCCAATTCGTCCGATACGTCGTTCCAGCTCTTCCTCGCGAAGGTGCTCGAACAGCCGCTGCCCGACTGGACCGAGAAACAGCAGATGGAACTCGAGATGGCGCGCACGCTGTCGACGCAAATGGTCACGCTCGCCGAAGACATGCGCGGCCGCACGCCCGATCTCGCGCGCTGCCTCGTGCTGCTGCGCTACGCGAAGGTGCTCGATTTCATGCTGACGTCGCTCGCCGCGCACCGCGACATTCATCCGCAGACGCTGCGCACGCTGTTCCGGCTCGCGAACCTCAAGGTCGACGATGCGTATCCGGTGTGAGCCGGCGCAACGGAGCGCGTGCCGCACACGGCCGTCGTGCCGGCGCCGGCCGTCCGCGATACGCTCGCATGCCGGATAACCTCGCCGCATGCGCATCGGAAACCGGACATCCCGGCTGGCCGGCGAGCCCGGCCTCTTCGTGAAGCAATACGGGCGCAACGCACGGAAACACCTCGACCCGAACGACACCGAACGCGCGATGAGGCGACTGTCGACGGCCGACCTCCCCGGTCTGCCAGCCGACGACGCAACCGAAGAAGACGAATCGGGTGTGGATTCCGGTCCCGCCTGACGCAACCCGACCCACCTCGACCCACCCCGCACACGCACGGCCCGCCTGCCCCTCCACGCAAACGGAGGTACAATCGCGCGCCATGAACGCACTTCGCCGCTTCCTGCTCCGGCCAGGCGTCGCACGACAGTGGCTGTGGGGGTTCCTCCTCGTGACGCTGCTGTCCCGCGCGCTGATGTCGGGCGCCGTGATGCTCGATCCGGACGGTCCGGATGCGGGCTCGGTGGTGCTGTGTTCGGGCCGCGGCCCGCTGATCGTCACCGCCGCCGCGCTGGCCGCCCGCTTCGATGCGAGCGCGCCGATCACGCCGGCCAACGATGCGCTGGCGCTCGTCGATGCACTGAAGCATGACGCGCACGCCGACAAGGCGGCGTCTTCCGGTAACGGCGACAGCCTGTGCGCATTCGGCGCCGCGCTGTTCACCGCGCTCGCATCGTTCGTGCTGCTGGTGCTGCTGTTTCCCGCGGCGGTTCCCCGACGCTTCCGCGTTCACTTCGACAGTCTTCCTTTCGTGCGATCGCTATTCGACGATCGCCCGCCCTCCCGCGCCCCTCCTCGGTTCTGCTGAACGTTCCGCCCCGTGGCGCATGCACGTCGACGTGCACGCGCGTTCACGCCGTTCGTTTCACCCGACCTGATTCACGCATTCACCCGCCAGCCCGCATCGCGCGGGCGACGCCGCCCTGCGCATCGTCCGCACAACGTGCCGCGCCGCCTGCCGCGGTGCGGCCTGCACGCGGGTGCGACGCACGTTGACGGCCGCCGGCCCGCGCCGGTCCCGCCGCTCGACGCATACGAGGAGTTCACACCATGTCGACCACCGTCGATCGGGCCGTCGCGCCCGCCCGTTCCGCCAGCGCCGGTTACCGGACGCTCTGGCGCTGGCACTTCTACGCCGGCCTGTTCGTGATGCCGTTTCTCGTGATTCTCGCGATCACGGGCACGCTGTACTGCTTCCAGCCGCAAATCGAGCCGCTGCTGTATCCGCACCGGCTGGTCGTCGAACCGCGCGCGACGCCGCGGCTCGATGCCGACACGCTGCTCGCCCGCGCCCGCACCGCGATGCCGGCCGACGCGACGCCGGTATCCGTGCAGGTCGCCACCGCGCCGGACCGCAGCGCCGAGTATGTTTTTCGGCTGCGCGACGGCAGCCGCGAGAGCGTGTACGTGAACCCGTACGACGGCCGCGTGCTCGGCACGCTGAGCGTCGAGAACCGCTTCATGCAGGTCGACCGGATGCTGCATCGCAAGCTGCTGCTCGGCAAGACCGGCGAGTGGCTGATGGAGCTCGCCGCTTGCTGGACCTTCGTGATGATCGGCACCGGCATCGCGCTGTGGTGGCCGCGCGGCGCGGCACGCGTCGGGC
Organism: Burkholderia sp. IO2; assembly: GCF_029522185.1. Lineage (NCBI taxonomy): Bacteria > Pseudomonadati > Pseudomonadota > Betaproteobacteria > Burkholderiales > Burkholderiaceae > Burkholderia > Burkholderia sp. IO2. The sequence goes on from NZ_JAKWFH010000003.1 coordinate 47,181, forward strand.
GCGCGCTGCGGCCCGACCTGTCGCTGCGCGGCCGGCCGCTGTGGAAGAGCCTTCATGCGACGGCCGGCATCTGGCTCGCGGCCGGCACGGTCGCGTTCATCCTGACCGGGCTGCCGTGGTCGGGCTCGTGGGGCAAGAACTTCAAGGCGCTCGCCGCGACCGTGAACCTCGGCGCGCCGGAAGGCGCATGGGGCGGCGCGTCGGTACGCTCGACGCGCCCCGGTGCCGCCGCGACGGCCGGGCAGGCGCCTGCGCAGGCCACCGCGCCGTCCGGCCATCACCACGATTCCGGCGAATCGATGCCGGGGATGGTGATGGACGACCTGCCGTTGCCGCAAACGCCGTGGGCGGTCGGCAACGTGCCCGTGCCGCATTCGCCGTCCGCGCCGACACCCACGCCGCTGCCGCTGGCCCGCGCGATCGCGATCGTCGCCGGGCTCGGCGTGACGAGCGGCTACACGCTCGCGCTGCCGTCCGGCGCGGACGGCGTGTTCACCGCGTCGTACTTCCCGGCCGACCCGAAGGCCGAACGCACGATCTACATCGACCAGTACAGCGGCGCGGTCCTGAAGGACATCCGCTATGGCGACTACGGCGCGGTATCGAAAGCGGTGTCGTACGGCACGTCGCTGCACATGGGCCGCTATTTCGGCCTCGCGAACCAGATCATTTGCGCGGTGCTGTCGCTCGGGCTGGCCGCAATGGCCGTCACGGGCACCGTGATGTGGTGGAAGCGCCGCCCGGCCGGGACGCTGGGCGCACCGTCGCGCGAACGCGGCACGCCGCCGATGCGCGGCTGGATCGCCGGGCTCGTGCTGCTCGGCATCGTGTTCCCGTTGATGGGACTGACGATCGTCGCGGTCTGGCTGCTCGACCGGCTGCTGTTCGGCCGCGCCGCGCGCGCCGCGGCGTGATCGACGCAAGCGCTTCCCCCATTCGAAGGAAACCGAAACAATGAAGTTCAAATCGATGCTGCCCGCCGCCGTGCTCGCGGCGCTCTCGCCGGCCGGGCAGGCCCACGCACAGGAACGCGGCGTCGACGGTGCCGGCGCCACGCTCGCGCCGATTCGCGTCGACGCGCAGAAGGCGCCCGCCCTGACGCAACCGCTCGACACCGGCAGCCATCTCGGGCTGTCGCCGCTCGAAACGCCCGCGAGCGTCGAGCAGATCAACCGCGCGACGCTGGACACGCGCGGCGACAACTCGATCATCGACGCCGTGAGCCGCGCCGCCGGCATCAGCGCGTCGCCGCATCCCGGCAACGGCAACTCGGAGCTCGCCGCGCGCGGCTTCGTCGGCGCGTCGTCGGTCACGCAGCTCTACGACGGCGTGCGCCCGTACGGCGCGATCGGCGTCACGTTCCCGTTCGACACGTGGTCGGTCGACCACATCGACGTGTTGCGCGGCCCCGCTTCGGTGATCTACGGCGAAGGCGCGATCGGCGGCGTGGTCAACATCGTCCCGAAGAAGCCGACGCGCACGCCGATCCGCAACGAGCTGCAGGTCGGCGGCGGCACCGAAGGCACGGCGCGCGCCGCGTTCGGCAGCGGCGGCGCGGTCAACGACAAGCTGTCGTACCGCTTCGACGTCAGCGGCAACCGTTCGTCGAACTGGGTCGATCGCGGCGACTCGCGCAACCTGTCGGTGTCCGGCGCGCTGCGCTACGACGTGACGCCCGACCTGTACGTGACGGCGTCGTACGCGCAGGGCTTCATGCATCCGATGCAGTATTTCGGTGTGCCGCTCGTCGACGGTGCGCGCGATCGCGCGCTCGACAAGAAGAACTACAACGTCGGCGACGCCGACATCGCGTTCCGCGACAGCTGGGCCACCGTCTCGGCGAACTGGCAGCCGAGCGACGCGCTGAACGTAACGAGCACGCTGTACCGGATGAAGAGCAACCGTCACTGGAAGGATGCCGAGTACTACACGTACCTGCCGTCGAGCGCGCAAGTGCGGCGCAGCAGCTATACGGAAATCTTTCACGACCAGGAGCAATACGGCAACGTGACGACGGCCACCGTCGGCGGCGCGCTGCTCGGCATGCGCAACACGTTTTCGGCGGGCGTCGAGTTCAACCACACGACGTTCCAGCACGACAACAACTCGCCGTATGCGGGCACGTCGACGGTCGATCCGTTCAACTTCGATCCGGGCAGTTTCATCAACACGGCCGGCACGTTCCCGAAGTACCGCAGCCAGTCGAACCAGTACGCGCTGTTCGCGGAGAACCGGCTGGAGATCACGCCGCGCTGGTCGGTGATCGGCGGGCTGCGCTACGACCATGCGAGCGTGAACCGCGACGATCTCGTGAACGGCGGCGCGTTCACGAAGGTATTCGCGAACACGGGCTGGCGCATCGGCACCGTGTACGACGTGCGGCCCGGCCTCGCCGTATACGGCCAGTATTCGGTCGCGGCCGATCCGGTCAGCTCGCTGCTGTCGCTGAATGCGTCGAAGGCCAGCTTCACGCTCGCGACCGGCCGGCAGATCGAGATCGGCGTGAAGCAGTCGTTCCTCGACGGCAAGGCCGAATGGACGCTCGCCGCGTACCGGATCGTGAAGCGTAACCTCCTGACGGCCGACCCGGTGAATCCGAACCAGTCGATCCAGGTCGGCCAGCAGTCGTCGCGCGGGCTGGAGGCGACGGTCGGCGCGGAGATCGCGAAGGACTGGCGCGTCGATGCGAACGTGTCGATCCTGCGCGCGAAATACGACGATTTCCAGCAGTCGTCCGGCGGCACGACCGTGTCGCGCGCGGGCAACGTGCCGGTGTCGGTGCCGCAGCGGCTCGCGAACCTGTGGATAAGCTGGCGCTTCGCGCCGGACTGGACCGGCATCGCGGGCGTCAAGTACGTGGGCAAGCGGTTCGCCGACACCGCGAACCAGCTCGTGATGCCGTCGTACACGACCGTCGACCTCGGCCTCGCGTGGAAGCCGCGCAAGGACACGACGATCACCGCCCGCGCGTACAACGTCTTCAATCGTCGCTACGTGCAGTCCGCGTATTACAACGAGACGCAGTATCTGCTCGGCAACGACCGGCGGTTCGAGCTGCTGGCGAACTACCGGTTCTGATGCGGCGCGCCGCCGCGCAACGCGTCCGCCGATGCGTGCGCGGCGGCGGGTCGGTCAGCTTCCGGTCTCGCCGCTGCCCGCCCGAAACGGCCCGTCACGCGCGCGGGCCGGCCATCCACTTCCGGTAGCGCCGCGTCTGGCACTGCGCGGCCAGTTGCTGGCGCACCAGCGCGCGCAGCGGCGACACCCGAGGATGCGTGCGACGCCCTTCGCTGAGCCGCGTGAGCTGGAACTTGACGACGGCCATGTTCGCCAGCGCGCCCAGCGCCTTGTTCTTCCAGCGGATCGGCTGCAGCACCGGCGCGCTGTCCTTGCCCGCGCGCCAGTCGCGCGGCAGGTTCGGGTCGATCGACAGCGCGGTCGCGATGCCGACCATCGCGACACCGCTGTTCACCACCTGCTCGGCCACCGCACGGCGCCGGATGCCGCCCGTGACCATCAGCGGCATCCGCGCGACGGCCGTGATGTCGCGCGCGAATTCGAGGAAGTACGCTTCGCGCGCGAGCGTGCGCCCGTCGCGCGCCTCGCCCTGCATCGCCGGCACTTCATAGCTGCCGCCCGACAGTTCGACGAGATCGACGCCGAGCGGATTCAGCAGTTCGACCACCCGCTTCGCGTCGTCCGCGCTGAAGCCGCCGCGCTGGAAATCGGCCGAGTTCAGCTTCACCGCGACAACGAAGGCCGGCGACACCGTCGCGCGCACCGCCTTCACGATATCGAGCAGCAGGCGCGCGCGATTCTCGATGCTGCCGCCCCACTGATCCTGGCGGCGATTGGTCAGCGGCGACAGGAACTGGCTCAGCAGATAGCCGTGCGCCGCGTGCACCTGCACGCCGGTGAAGCCGCTTTGCTCCGCGAGCTGCGCGGCGCGCACGAAGCGCTGCTGCACGTCGGCGATGTCGGCCGCCGTCATCTCCTTCGGCACCGGAAACTGCTTCGACAGCGCGCCGAGCGCGAGCGGCACGGCCGACGGCGCGAGCGTCGTCTGGCCCAGCGCCGCCTGCATCTGGCGCCCCGGGTGATTGATCTGCATCCATACGTGCGCGCCGCCCGAGCGCGCGATCTGCGCCCAGCGGCGGAACCGGTCGAGATGCGCGTCGCTTTCGAGCACGACGCCGTTCGGCCCCGTCATCGCGCGGCCGTCCACCATCACGTTGCCGGTCAGGATCAGGCCGACCTGACCGTCGGCCCACGCCTGGTACAGGCGCAGCAACGCGTCGGACGGCGCGTGGTCCGCATCGGCCATGTTTTCTTCCATCGCGGCCTTGGCCAGACGGTTCGGAATCACCGCCCCGTTGGGCAGTGTGAGCGGCGCAAACAGATTCATGGTGGACACCCTCGATTGACGATGCCCAACGATAACTTTAAAGTCAACTTTAAGGTCAAGCCCTTTTGGAGCCCATCATGAAAATCGGCGAACTGGCGAAGGCGAGCGGCCTCGCGGCGTCGCGCATCCGCTTCTACGAAGCGAGCGGCCTGCTCGAACCGGCCCGCCGCCAGGCGAACGGCTATCGGGAATACGGGCCGGAAGCGTTGACGCGGCTCGCGATCATCGATCGCGCGCAGCGCGCAGGCTTCTCGCTCGACGAGATTCGCGCGGTGCTGCCGCCCGATCTCGGCGCATGGCCGCACGACGAACTGCTGGTCGCGCTGCGGCACAAGGTCGACGAAATCGCGCTGCTCGAACGGCGTCTCGCGCAGAACCGGCAGCACCTCGAGACGCTGATCGACGAAATCGAGAACAAGCCCGAAGGCGAGGATTGCGCGGGCGCCGCGCAGCGGATGCTCGACCGGCTGTGCGAGCAGGCCAGCCAGCCGCTGGAGTCCGCCCCTGTGGTGCGGCCGGCGCGCAAGCGCGCGTGACCGGCTACACTGCGTCACCCATCGATCAACCGGCGCTGCGGCGACACGCGTCGCCGCATGCGCACCGTCTTCCGCCGAGCACCCTCACGACCGTATCCGCATGACGATCCCCCGTATCAAAGGATTTTTCATCGCCGTACTGCTGACGTTCGGCATCGGCAGTGCCTTCGCGTCGACGTGCGACGACACGCATTCGTCGATCCGTTGCCCGGACACCTCCGATCTGCCGGCCGACATCGTCGCGCAACTGCCCGCCGGTTACGAAGCGCTGGATGCCGCATCGGGGCGCCTGACCGACGGCACGCGCAACGGTTACGTCGTCGTCGCGCATCAGCCCGGCGATTCGATGCAGACGCCGTCGCTGCGTCCGCTGCTGATCTTCCTGCAGGGTGCGAACGGACGCTACCGGCTGGCGGCCCGCAACGACACCGTGATCATGAAAGCCGACGAAGGCGGCATGGGCGACCCGTATCTCGATGGCGTCGCCGAGAACGCGCTCACGATCGAGCCTCGCATGTTCACCGTCGAACAGGGCGTATTCGCAGGCCATAACCACTGGCGCGACCGCGTGACGTTTCGCTATGACGTCGCGCATCGCACGTGGCTGTTCCATCGCGAAGTGTTCCGGAACTGGCGATTCAACTACGAGCAGGACGGCGATGCGCTGAAGGCCGACCCGGTACGCGTCACGCGTGCGAATGCGGCAAAGGCCGTTTCGTTCGAAGCGTGGCGGCCGAGTTACTGGTGCGATTCCGCCGAGCGGCGCAACAACGATCCGGCTTGCCGCAAGCATTGACGGCGGCCGGCTGGCGGCGAGGCGGGCGCGGCTGCGAGGATTTGCTTACGTCGCAGGTAATCGACGCGCGCCGTCCGCGCCGCGATCATGGCTCCATCGACTCTCGAACCGCATCACGCCAAGGAGCCCGCCATGACCGCCTACGCCATCGCCCACCTGCATGACGTCGACATGTGCGACGACATCGTCGAATACCTCGAACGGATCGACGGCACCCTCGCGCCGTACGACGGCCATTTCGTGATTCACGGCGCACGCCCGGAAGTGCGCGAAGGCGAATGGCGCGGCGACCTGATCGCGATCGCGTTTCCCGATCTCGACACGGCGCGCGCATGGTACGAATCGGATGCGTACCGGCAGATCCAGCCGCTGCGCGCGCGACACGCGAGCGGCCCGCTGATCCTGATCGATGGCGTCGACGAACGGCACAAGGCGACCGACATCCTGCGCTGAATCATGACGCCGGCGATGCCGACACCGCTTACGACGCCTTCCGCTCCATCGGCTCGCCGACGACGAATCCACCGCCCTGGAACCGCTGTGCGGGATCGTCGTACTCGGCGGTCGGCGCCGTCACCGGGAACAACCCGGCGAACTGTTCGGAGCTGTCGCGCGGACGGAAGCCGAGGAAACCGACCTTCGTGTTGTCCCACCACTTCACCGGGTTGTCCGACGCGCCGTAGACGATCGCGTGCCCGACGCGGTTCGTCAGCAGCGAGCAGCGCACGAGCTCGATGAAATCGCGATAGCTGAGGAACGTGACGAGCATCCGCGGATTCTTCGGCACCTCGAACGACGAGCCGATCCGCAGACATACGGTTTCGATCCCGAAGCGGTCGAAGTAATACCGCGACAGCGATTCGCCGAAGCACTTCGTCACGCCGTACAGGCTGTCGGGGCGCAGCGGCGCATCGGCGTCGAGCACTTCCGTGACCGGATGGAAACCGATCGCATGGTTCGAGCTCGCGAACACGACGCGCTTCACGCCGTGCTTGCGCGCGGCTTCGTACAGGTTGTACGTGCCGGTGATGTTTGCGCCGACCAGATCGTCGAACGGCGCATCGACCGAAATGCCGCCGAGGTGGACGATCGCGTCCACGCCGTCGACGAGCTGCATCACGGCCGGCCGGTCGGCCAGGTCGACCACGCGGATTTCTTCATGCGCGGCCGCGTCGTCCAGCGCCGCGATGTCGCTGACGCGCACGACGTCGGCCCAGTCGGCGAGCGCGCCGCGCAACTGGCGGCCGAGGTTGCCGGCCGCGCCCGTCAGCAGCAGGCGGCCGAACGGTTTGCGCGCGGCGGTGGATGAGGCGTTCATCGAATCTCCTTGGATCTGACCTGAAGCGGAAAACGTTTTCCAACTATACGCGGACGCGCCGTCGAACGTCAATGGTCGAACCCGTTCGCAGCCATCCGCACTTTCCCGATATCGACGGCTGGCCGCGCGCCGGCTTTTTCTGCCACAATCCGGCGTTATCGAACGAAAACGTTACCCTTCCGATGAAAAAAGTTTCCCCGACGATCCGCGACGTGGCCGCGGAAGCCGGCGTGTCGGTCGCGACGGTATCGAAGTACGTGAACGGCACGCAGCGCTTCTCGCCGACCGTCGAGGCCCGGCTCAAGGAAGCCATCGAGCGGCTCGGCTACCGTTCGAACCCGCTCGCGCGTTCGATGATCACCGGCCGCACGCGCACGATCGGCCTCGTGATCCTCGACATCAGCAACCCGCACTTCACGAACGTGGTGAAAGGCGCGAACCGCGTCGCGCTGCAGCACGACTACACGCTGCTGCTCGTCGATACCGAGGAGAGCCAGGCGCGCGAACGCTCGCTGATCGAGGCGCTCGCGCAGCGCGTCGACGGGCTGATCGTCAGCACGCGGATGCCCGACGAGGAAGCCGGCTGGATGCTCGACCTCAACAAGCCGCTCGTGCTGCTGCGTCGCAGCCCGGGCCTGCCGATTCCGAGCGTCGGCATCGACAACCGGCTGTCGACGTACATGCTCGCGCGCCATCTGCTCAACCTCGGCCACACGCGCATCGCGTATCTCGGCTTCGGCACCGCGCGCGTGAACGACGAACGGATCCAGGGCGCGCGCGACTGCCTCGCCGAAGCGGGGCTCACGCTCGACGTGCACGACGCGCACGCGCCGACCGCCGAAGCCGGCGAGCGCGCGTGCTCGCGCGTGATGCTCGGGCCGCAGCGCCCGCAGGCCGTGATCTGCTACAACGACCTGATCGCGCTCGGCTTCATGAAGGAAGCCGCGTCGCTCGGCTTCCGGCTGCCGCAGGACGTGTCCGTCGCCGGCATCGACAACGTGCCGTATGGCGAATACGCGGCGCCCGCGCTGACGACCGTCGACATCCAGAGCGAGAACATGGGCGAGCTCGCGATGCAGAAGCTGATCGACGCGCTCGCGGGGCGCACCGACGCGAGCTACTCGACGTTCGAGCCGCGGCTGATCATGCGCGCGTCGACGGCACCGGCCGGCTGACGCGTTCGCGGCACCCGGCTTCCCCGCCCACAAAAAACGCCGCCCGAGGGCGGCGTTTTCGCTTGCGGATACGCGATCACGCGTCGAGCTTCGCGGGCTTCATCTTCGGCGTGAGCCCGTGCATCACGGCCAGCGCGATCAGGTAGGCCGATGCGCCGATCGCGAACAGCACCCAGTAGTGGCCGGTGCGCTGCAGCACCTGGCCGATCACTTCCGAGAACAGCACGCCGCCGATCGAGCCGGCCATCCCGCCGATGCCGACCACCGACGCGACCGCGCGGCGCGGGAACAGGTCGGACGCCGTCGTGAACAGGTTCGCCGACCAGCCCTGGTGCGCGGCGGCGGCAAGGCCGACGATCAGCACCGCGACCCACAGGCTCTGCACCTGCGACACGAACGCGATCGGCAGCACGCAGCATGCGCAGATCAGCATCGCCGTCTTGCGCGCACGGTTCACGCTCCAGCCGGCGCGCAGCAGCGTCGACGACAGCCAGCCGCCGCCGATGCTGCCGACCGTCGTCAGCGCATAGATGCAGACGAGCGGCAAGCCGATGTGCTGCATGTCCATCCCGCGCGACTCGTTGAGCCATTTCGGCAGCCAGAACAGGTAGAACCACCACACCGGATCGGTCAGGAACTTGCCGACCAGGAACGCCCACGTCTCGCGCTTGCGGATCAGCTCGCCCCAGCGCGGCGCGCCGGCGTCCGCGTTCGCCGCGTCGAGCGCTTCGGCTTCGTCGCGCGGCTCGTCGTATTCCGCGGCGAGCGCGCGCGTGTCGGCGGTGCGATACATCACCAGCCATACGGCGAGCCATACGATACCGATCGCGCCGATGATCACGAACGCCGCGCGCCAGCCGTAGGCCACCGCGATCGCCGGGATGATCGCCGGCGCGAACACCGCGCCGATGTTCGCGCCCGAGTTGAAGATGCCCGTGGCGAGCGCGCGTTCGCGACGCGGAAACCATTCGGCCGTGGTCTTGATCGCGGCCGGGAAGTTGCCGCCCTCGCCGATGCCGAGCAGCGCGCGCACGAACGCGAAGCCCGTCACCGAGCCGACCGCCGCATGCAGCATCGCGGCGATGCTCCACACCAGCATCGCCACCGCGTACGACACGCGCGTGCCGAGCCAGTCGACGATGCGCCCGAAGCCGAGCAGGCCCAGCGCATAGAACGCCGAAAACGCCATCACGATGCGGCCGTACTGCACCTGGCTCCAGCCGATGTCGTGCTGGAGCATCGGCGCGAGCAGGCCGAGGATCTGCCGATCCATATAGTTGATCACGGTCGCGAAAAACAGCAGCGCACAGACGGTCCAGCGATAACGGCTGGCGGCCGCGCGCACGGCGCCGACGACGGCAGAGGGCATGAATGTCTCCGATGCACGGTCGCGCCCGTCGCGCCGCACGAAGTTCGTTGACCGGCGACCGGCGCCGGGGCGAACGGCGGTGCGCTGCAGCGCACGGCCCGTTTCGCCGCTCCATCTGGAAAACGTTTTTCAAAGGATAGGACGGGTGCCGGCGCCGTGTCAGTCGGGGATTTCGATGAGTCATCTCAAATTCGGCACGGCAAAAGAGACGACTGTTTCGCAGATTGGTATTAACCGTTTTTCCTCTGATTTTCCCGCTGCGGACCAACGGGCGCGCGGCCGCCAGGACACATGTCCGATTCCAGCCAGAATCGACCGCGAGGATGGTTTACAGTCGCCCCATGCGCCTCGATCCCGACACCTGCTACGACGCCCTGCTTTCGCGGAACCGCCGCTTCGACGGCTGGTTCTTCGTCGGCGTCGCGACGACCGGCGTGTACTGCCGCCCGGTCTGCCCGGTGAAGCCGCCGAAAGCGCAAAACTGCAGCTACTACCCGACCGCCGCGGCCGCCGAGAAAGCCGGCTTCCGGCCCTGCATGCGCTGCCGCCCCGAGCTCGCGCCCGGCCACGGGCTGCTCGACCTGTCCGGCAATCTCGCCGACGCGGCCGCGACGCTGATCGACGACGGTTTCCTGAACGCGCATTCCGTCGCGGCGCTCGCACGGCGCGTCGGCGTGACCGAACGCCATCTGCGGCGGATCTTCGGCGCGCAATTCGGCGTGTCGCCGGTCGAGTTCGCGCAGACGCAGCGGCTGCTGATGGCCAAGCGGCTGCTGACCGATACCGCGCTGCCGGTGGCCGTCGTCGCGTCGACGGCCGGGTTCGGCAGCGTACGGCGCTTCAACGACCTGTTCCGCCAGCGCTATGGCCTCAATCCGCTGCGGCTGCGCAAAGGAGCCGGCGCGTCGGCCGACGGCGACATGACTTTCCCGCTGCCGTACCGGCCGCCGTTCGCGTGGGCCGACCTGATGCGCTTTCTCGCACAGCGGCAGATCGACGGCGTCGAGCGGATCGACGCGCGCGGTTATGCACGCATCGTCGAACTGCCGAACCGGAACGACGGCGGGCGCGCGGCCGGCTGGCTGTCCGTCGCGCACATGCCGCAGCGCTTCGCGCTCGCCGTCACCGTGTCGCCCGCGCTGACGCCGGTCGTGCCGGCCGTGCTCGCGCGCGTGCGCCGGCTGTTCGATCTCGACAGCCGCCCCGACGTGATCGATGCGCATCTCGGCGATCTCGCGAACGGTTCGCCGGGCCTGCGCGTGCCCGGCGCGTTCGACGGCCTCGAGATGGCGATCCGTGCCATCGCGGGCGAGCAGCTTGCGGCGGCGCAGGCCGATACGCCGCTGCTCGCACGGATCGCGGCACGCTTCGGCAATCCGGTCGATGGCGCGCCGCCGGGCCTCGCGCATGCGCTGCCCTGCGCCGCGACGCTGGCGGCGCTACCGCCTTCGGTCCTCGAAACGATCGGCATCGAGCGCGACACGGCGCACGCGATCGTGTCGCTCGCCCGCGCGGTCGACGACGGCACGCTCGCGCTCGAACCGATGGCGCCGCTCGCCGCGCTGCGCGCGCTGCCCGGCTTCGACGAACGCGCGGTGCAGTACGTCGCGATGCGCGCGATGGCGTGGCCGAATGCGTTCCCCGCCGACGACGCGTGGCTGCCCGCCCGCACCGAGCGCACGCGCGTATCATCATCGGCGCCGCATGCGGCACGCTGGGCGCCGTGGCGCGCGTATGCCGCGCTGCACGTGTGGCGCCTTCATGGAGAGAGGTTGCGATGACTCCCGCTCATCTGATTCCGAGCCCGCTGGGCGACATCGCCGTGCGCATCGAGGACGATGCGCTGACCGGCCTGTACTTCGTCGGCCAGAAATACTTCCCGTCGCTGGCGATCGTGCGCGAAGCGGATGCGCTCGCCACATCGCCCATCGCACGCCAGGTCGCGGAAGAAATCGCCGAATACTTCACCGGCGCGCGCGACACGTTCTCGGTGCCGATCCACCTGCGCGGCACCGCGTTTCAGCGACGCGTATGGCAAGAACTGCTGGCGATTCCGTTCGGCGAACTCGTGTCGTACGGCGACATCACCGAGCGCGTCGGGCTGCCGATGAGCGGCGCGCGCGCCGTGGGCGGTGCGGTCGGCCGCAATCCGGTGTCGATCATCGTGCCGTGTCACCGCGTGGTCGGCGCATCGGGCAGCCTGACCGGCTATGCGGGCGGCATCGACCGCAAACGTGCGCTGCTGTCACTCGAAGGCGCAGAACTTTCACGCGATGTGCATCATCCGATGCAGCACGCGCTCGCGTTCTGATCGGCGGACCGCATCACGCGCTCAACACCGGCCGGCGCGCTTCACGCTTCGCATACGCGCCGGGCGTCACGCGGAATTTCGCGTGGAACAGCGCGATGAACGACGACGTCGAGTCGTAACCCAGTTGCGCGGCCACCGTGCCGATCGGCGCGCCCGCATCGAGCAGCGGCAGCGATGCGAGCAGCCGCACGGCCTGCCGCCATTCGGTAAACGACAGCCCCGTGTCCTGCCGGAACAGCCGCGACAGCGTGCGCCGCGTCGCGCCGACCTGATGCCCCCATTCGTCGAGACTGCGCGTGTCGCCCGGCGCCGCGTGCAACGCGCGCGCGATTTTCAGCAGGCGCGCATCGCGCGGCAGCGGCACCGTGAGCGGCGCCGGCTGCATGCGCGCGATCCGGTCCGCGATCAGGCACACGAGCGCACCGTCTGGCCCCGCCTCGTCGTAATTCACCGGCAACTCGCCGGTCGCGATCATCAGTTCGCGCAGCAGCGGCGTCATGCAGAGGATCGTGCAATCGTCGTTCACGTCGCGGCGCGCGATGGCTTCGTCGAGATACAGGCTGTGAAACGCGACGCAATCGCGCGTCGACACCGCGTGCGGCACGTGCGGCGGAATCCACATCGCGTAGTGCGGCGGCAGCAGTTGCCGGCCCGACGGCGTCGTCACCTCGAGCACGCCGCTCGTCGCATACATCAGCTGGGCCCACGGATGACTGTGCGCATCGACGCTCGCGTTGCCGGGAATGCCGAACGCCCGCACGTACAGCGGCCGAGGCAGGCGCGCCATCGGCGGCACCGCGTAAGGGTCGCCGGGTTGTCCCGCCAGCAACATAAGACGTCCTCCGAAGGTCATTGCACGAACGAGCGCGATGCTACCGTGGCGGCTCCTTTTTCACACGGCTTCCGCTCATGAGCGCTCATACCCGCATCACCCGCAAGACCGTCACCGCGATCCGCTCGACCAAAGGCATCGGCAGCCTCGTGTCGCTGACCGCGTATTCCGCGCCGATGGCGAAACTCGTCGACGACGTGGCCGACGTGATCATCGTCGGCGACTCCGTCGGCATGGTGCTGTACGGGATGCCCGATACGCTGCGCGTCACGCTCGACATGATGATTGCACACGGGGCCGCCGTCGTGCGCGGCGCCGCGCAGGCGTGCGTCGTCGTCGACCTGCCGTTCTCCACGTTCCAGGAATCGCCCGCTCAGGCATATCGCTCCGCCGCGCGGCTGCTCGCTGAAACCGGCGCGCAGGCCGTGAAGCTCGAAGGCGGCTGCGAGATGACCGACACGATCCGCTTCCTGACCGATCGCGGCATTCCGGTGATGGCGCATGTCGGCCTCATGCCGCAGCAGGCCAACGCGACGGGCGGCTTCCGTGCGCAGGGCATGGACCCGCGTTCGGCCGCGCAGGTGTTCGACGCCGCGTGCGCGGCCGAGCGGGCCGGCGCGTTCGGCGTCGTCATCGAAGGCACCGCCGAAGCGCTCGCGCGCCATCTGACCGAAACGCTGACGATCCCGACGATCGGCATCGGCGCATCGCCAGCGTGCGACGGGCAGGTGCTCGTGACCGAGGACATGATCGGCGCGTTCGATGCGTACACGCCGCGCTTCGTGAAGCGTTACGCGGATGCGAACGCGGTGATGCGCGACGCGATCCGCCAGTACGCGCACGACGTGCGGCAGCGCGTGTTTCCCGAGCCCGCGCATTGCTTCGGATACGGCAAGCCGCTGCAACTGGCGGACGCGGCCCCGGCTGCGTGAGGCGGGACGAACGACGCGGTTACCGCACGCTAGGTGCGCTGGCGCATCGCATGCGCGACCCGCGCGTTCGCTTCGAATTTCGCGCGATGCGTCGAGAAAAACGTCCGCACGTTGCGGACGTTCGATGCGCCGGTGAACAGCCGCCGCGCGAATTCGTCGTATTCGGCGACGTCGGCCAGATCGGCGATCACGACGAAATCGGGCCCCGGCGACACGCGATAGCACTGCGTGACGGCCGGCTCCGCGCACACGTACGCTTCGAACGCGTCGTAGTCTTCGGCCGTCTGCCGGTCGAGGCTGATCTCGATCAGCGCGGTGACGGCCGTGCCGATCGCGACCGGGTCGAGCACCGCGACCTGCCGGCGGATCACGCCGGCCTCCGTCAGCCGCCGCACGCGACGCATGCAGGTGGGCGGCGACGACAGCGCGCGCTCGGCGAGTTGCAGGTTCGATACCGATGCATCGTCCTGCAGGATCGCGAGGATGCGCAGGTCGAGATCGTCGAGGGTGATGCCGGCCATCGGCCACTCCTTCCGGTTAGCGAGTGAAATTTAATTTCAACATGATAGACGATCATCCGTCTGTTTCATATTTGTTTGTTTTTTGCAATTTAATTCCATCTCACCGGCTCTACCATCGCTCTCACTGATCCAGACGGGACATTTACGGAGCGCGATATGTGTGGAATTGTCGGGGCGGTTGCCCAGCGGGACATCCTGCCGAACCTCGTCGACGGCCTGAAGCGGCTCGAATACCGCGGCTACGATTCGTGCGGCGTCGTGGTCTACCGCGACCGGGCGCTGGCGCGCGCCCGCAGCGTCGATCGCGTCGCGAACCTGCAGCGCGAAATCGCCGAGCTGGCGTTGTCCGGTTACACGGGCATCGCGCATACGCGCTGGGCCACGCATGGCGCGCCCGTCACGCTCAACGCGCATCCGCACTTCTCGCCGAGCGACGCGAATGCGCGCATCGCGCTGTCGCACAACGGGATCATCGAAAACTGCGATCAACTGCGCGCGGAATTGCAGGCGCACGGCTATGTGTTCGCGAGCCAGACCGACAGCGAGGCGATCGCGCACCTGATCGACCACCTGTACGACGGCGACCTGTTCGACGCGGTACGGCGCGCGGTCGCGCGACTGCGCGGCAGCTATGCGATCGCGGTGATGTGCCGCGACGAGCCGCACCGGATCGTCGGCGCGCGCGACGGGATGCCGCTCGTCGTCGGGGTCGGCGAAGGCGAGAATTTCCTGGCGTCCGACGCGATTGCGCTGTCGGGCATCACCGATCGCATTGCCTACCTGGAGAACGGCGACGTCGCCGACATTCAGTTGCATCGCTACTGGATCGTCGACGCGGCCGGCCAGCGCGTCGAGCGCACGGTGCAACGCGTCGCCGCGCATAGCGGCGCGGCCGATCTCGGATCGTATCGCTACTACATGCAGAAGGAGATCTTCGAGCAGCCGCAGGCCGTGGCCGATACGCTGCTCGACGTCTCGTCGATCATGCCCGAGCTGTTCGGCGACGGCGCGTGGCGTGTGTTCAACGACGTCGATTCGGTGCTGCTGCTCGCGTGCGGCGGCAGCTATCACGCGGCGCTGACCGCGAAGTACTGGATCGAAAGCATCGCGAAGCTGCCGGCGAGCGTCGAGATCGCCAGCGAGTTTCGTTATCGCGACAGTGTGCCGAATCCGCGCACGCTGGTGGTTGCGGTATCGCAGAGCGGCGAGACGGCCGATGTGCTCGGCGCCGTGCATGTCGCGAAACGCAGCGGGATGATGCATACGCTCGCGATCTGCAACGTGGCGACGAGTGCGCTGATGCGCGAATGTGCGCTGCAGTTCGTGACACGTGCGGGGATCGAGATCGGCGTGGCGTCGACGAAGGCGTTTACGACGCAGCTCGTTGCGCTGTTCCTGCTGACGTTGTCACTGGCGCAGGTGCGCGGGCGGTTGAGTGACGATGCAGAAAAGGAGCATCTGCGGGCGCTGCGGCATCTGCCCGATGCGATGTCGAAGGTGCTCGCGCTGGAGCCGCAGATCATGGCGTGGTCGGAGTTGCTCGCGCGACGCGACAACATGCTGTTTCTCGGGCGCGGGATGCATTATCCGATCGCGCTGGAAGGCGCGCTGAAGATGAAGGAGATTTCCTATATTCATGCGGAGGCTTATCCGGCCGGGGAGTTGAAGCATGGACCGCTGGCGCTCGTGAGTAATGAAATGCCGGTGATTGCGGTTGCGCCGAACGACGTGCTGCTCGAGAAGCTCAGGTCGAACATGCATGAGGTCAGTGCGCGGAATGGACGGCTGTTCGTGTTTGCGGATGTGGACTGTGGGTTGGTGCCGAGTGAAGGGATCGAGGTGATTCGGCTGAACGAGTATTACGGGCCGTTGTCGCCGATCTTGCATACGGTGCCGATGCAGTTGCTCGCGTATCACGCTGCGCTGGCGCGGGGGACGGATATTGATAAGCCGAGGAATTTGGCTAAGTCGGTGACGGTGGAGTGAGGGGGCGAGTTCTCCCCCTCGTCGGCTGATACAGCGACGATGCGCATGCGTCGTCTAGTGGCTGCTCTCCGGCGTGCTTCCGGCCACCGCCCTCACGAAATGGTGCTCCACCCGAGTCCGGAGCACCCCCTCCAGCGCGGCAAGCCGCTCACGCAGCCGGACCGCTTGCCCTTCCGTCATTTCGCCGAGCACGATCTTCTGTTCGAGAACGTCACCACAGCGGGTGATGGCCCACCGATCGACCGTAGCCGTTTCCCCTTCGAGCACGGCCGCCGCGGTCGAGACGATGCCCGGGTTCCGTCTCGAAACGAGATGAACCGTATGCGTCAACGTGAAACCGGGAAGGAAGTGCGACCAGTCTTCACAGACGGTCGGGCGGGAAGCGGAGGAAACTTGGCTCATGGTAGCTCCGGATGAATGGTTATCGAACCGGTGCCAGCCATGCTGCTCCCGTTTCGTTGCCGTCAATCGGCCGCATCGCCTCGAGGGCGTCCACCTTGCCCGGGAGGGCAGGTTGGCGTCGGGAAACCCGACTCTGGATGCTTGAACTCTCACGTTCGACATTCCGAACGTTGATTCATTATATCGAAAATCCGGAAGCTGACAAGCTGTCCAGTAAAAGCCACATTCCGGCTGGAGTGCCTGCACCGATCCGGCCCTCATACGAGAGGGAGCGTACGTCGACGTTCAAGTTCGCGGACGATCAGCCGAGGCTGCCGGACCGGGAGAACGACAGGGGAATACGCCGGATGGCTCGGCACGACGCGAGGCGAAGCGAAGCGAAGCAGCGCGAACCCATCCTCCTCCCGTTCTCACGCGATGTCCTTGTTCTTGATCCGAATATCGCGCCCCTGAAACGGCCCCGTATCGTGATCGTGCACATGCACGATCACCTGCGTCGGATCGAACCGCCTCGATACCTCACGAAAATCGTGATTCACGCGTTTCATACCCTCGAACATCTCGGCATGCAGTACTGCGTCCTCAAGCGGTATCGGCGCACTGGTCGACGCCCGTTCGAGATGAACGTGCAGGAAGCTCGTCAGGTACGCAGCATCGGGGAAGCGGACAGAACCTGCTCGATATCGGACAGGAAGACCTTCGCACCGTAAAACGGCACGCTCGAATCGTTGCGGCCGTAGACAAACGGGAACGGGAAATGGCTGGTCCGCGATGCGAAGTCCGTCAGGCGTATGCCATGTGCGGACATTCACCTGGAACGAGGCCCGACATTTGCAATGTCATCGAAGAGCTTCTCCAGCTTGTCGACATGGTGAAGTATTGCCGCGAGGTCACGATTCGGCTCAATTTTGTTGAGCACCTCAACATCGATTTCGAGAATTTTTGCAATTTCCTTTGCGAGCGCGGCGGAAATCGGCCGATGCCCTTTCTTCCCTTTGGGAGTCAGTATGTGACTTACGCGAGACATGGAACGCCACCCAAGCTGCAAAGCCAGATTCTTTTTAGTGCCGACCGGCATTTTTTCCAACTGCGCGATCAGATTTCTCCGCCTCCGCTCCTCGGGAGGCAGTTGAAAATCCTCGATAGGCCCGCCTGTGTCGAATGCGGAATTTTGTCGAACCCTCGCAGCTTCGTCCTTTGCCGCCTGTTCCTGTAACGACTCGCGCTTTCGCGCTTCAATTCTGGAGTTCAACCCGGCAAGGCCACGTTGACGATTTCGCCGGGCCGCTCGGACATCGGCACCGAGCTTGACGAGCGCGGAAATATCGCCGTTTTGTGCCGCCTTTACACACTCCAGTACATGCGCCTCGAGAAGTACCTGATATTTCTCGAGCCACACTGCTCGCTCGGCCCTTTGAGCACGACCGAATTCGTCGATCCCGCGCTGTAACGATGCCGACAACCCGGATTCAAAGCGCTCCCCGAGAAGACGGGCGAGCTCCTGGCCTACGCCCACTCCCCGCGCTTGCGCCGAGGCGACCAGATTCCGCTTCAGACTCGCCGGGATACGAGCAAACAGGGGCTCGGTGCGCGCTTTCAGTTTATCAACCATGCAATCACTTTAGCATGACTGCCCGAACACGACGCCATGGCCTAAAGTCGCTCCAGTCACACTTCGTGGCCAACCTTCTCTAGAAAAAGAGGCAAATATGAGCAAACTCGGCATCGCGGAAGGCATTAAATTGCGCGGAAATGTCAATCGCATTACCGAAATCATGACGCAAGGCACACTGGAGGACGCCGTCGCCTGTTTCGCCCTGGGCGGAATGACGCTGCAGGCGAGCGGCGGCGACGTCCCTCTCCTGCGCAATCTGTCGGAACTGACCCGCACGGCCTTGCCGAAACGGGTGGTCAAGGACTACTTCGGCGCAAGTAACGGCGTCGTCATGAGTCTCGCGTAAGCGAGTATGGCAATCGCAAACGCCGTAAAAGTGGAAAAGAAAACGGGCCGCCTGGCCCGTTTTCCGTTTGATCCGTCCAACGACAGGCGTCGCATACGCGACGCACCACGACGCATCTGAAGCGCGGCACCGCCGCCCCGTCAAAACACCGTATGCACCCCCACCCGCGCCACCGCCTGACTCGCGGAACTCGACGCCCCGTTCGGATCCAGCACGCCGTTCACCTGCGCATTCGCGCCGCCATTCGCGCGCTGATAATCCGCCGACACATACACCATCGTCCGCTTCGACAACAGGTATTGAAGCGCGACGCTGACCTGATGCGCATGGTCGTCGTTCAACGCTTCATTGCCCTTCATGTACATGTATTTCGCGCCCAGCACGACGTCCGGCCTGATTCGCCACAAGCCGCCGGCCTCGGCCATCCACACGCCCGCATCGTTGAACGAATTGCGCACGGTGGTCATCAGCGCCTTCGCGGTCACGACACCGAAGTCGTAGTGCATCCCGACACCCCAGTTGCGCACGCTGGTCGATGGCACACCCGGCGCCGGACCGTATTTCTCGTTCGTATAGGCCGCGCCCACGCCGAAGGCCCCGAGCTCGTAGTTCACGCCGGCGCTGACGGCGTTGTCCGCGCCGATCGAACCCGCGACGCCGCCGAACGCATACATCACGCCGCCGGACAAACCCGCGACGGTCGGCGAGCTGTACTTGACCGAATTCGCGATCGGCTTGCTGCCTGCGGTGCGGTCCCAGTCGAATGCGCCGGTCGGATTGCCCGGCAGCGCGAGACGCTGGAACGGGCCGTTCCGAAAGCCGTACAGCCCGGAAATGTCCCGCGAAATCGCGTTGCCCTTTGAAAACAATGCATCGACCATGAAGTCGTACTGATTGCCCAGCGTGATGCTGCCGAAGCGGTCGCTCTCGATCCCCACGTAGGCATTGCGCCCGAAAATCCCGGTCCCGATGATGCTGCCGTTCGCCATCGAGAACTGGTTCACGAGCGCGAAGGTCGCGCGATACCCGCCGCCGAGATCCTCGATGCCGCGCAGGCCGAATAGGTTGGGCGCGAATATGCCGTCGTCGAACTTGACGTTCTTTCCGCCGCCCTCGTTGCTGACATACGTGATGCCGGAATCGATCAGCCCGAACATCGTCACGCTGCTTTGCGCCCATGCGCCCTGCGCCACGGCAAGCACCGCCAATACACCAAACCTGAGTTTCATGTCGTCTCCGTCTTTTTTATGAAAATGCGAGTCCGTCACCCGCTGCGAGGCGGGTGTTCGCTCATTGCTTCGTGGAAAATCGCGTTGATTCAGGCAGTCACATCAACACCGGAAATGGGTTTTACCGATCGATCAATTCAGAACAATTCCCGGTGAACCCGCATCGACGCGCACGCATTCAACATGCGCCAAGTCAAGCGCCCCGAAAGACGATCCATGCGGATGCGTCCACCTCGACGGCCACGGTTTCCAGCCCGGCCCCCGTGCAGGGTCCGTCGATACACACGCCATCATCGAACCGGAACAACGCACTGTGATGCGCGCACATCAACACCTGCGACCGGTAGCACGACACATTGCCCGGCACGAAATCGAGCGGCACCGAAAAGTGCGGGCAACGATTCACGTACGCCCACACCTGCTCGCCACGCCGCACGACGATGACGGGACGGCCGATGCAGGCTTCGTCGACGACCCGCGCGCCGCCGTCGGGCACATCGGCCACGCGACACAGCTGTTTCGCTTCCATCGCTCACACCCTGTGCTCGGGGTTGCCGAGGCTCCAGTCCCACGGGCGCACCTCGACGCGCGAGAACAGGCCCTCCTTCACATACGGATCGTTGCCGATGAACTGCATCACCGCATGGATGTCGTCCGCCTCGACAACGAGCAGCGTGCCGTTCATCGCATCGTCCTGCGGGTCCAGCGTCGGGCCGCCGAGCCGCACATACACGCCATGCTCGGCCGCCGAGCGCAGATATGTCCGGTGAATCGGCCGCATGCGGTCGCGCACGTCACGCATGCCCGGCTGGTCGGTGGCAAACACCGCAAAAAAACGCGCCATGGCGATCAGCTCCGATCGAGGACGAAGCCGAACATCGCTTCGCGGTGCAAGCCGTGCAGGCCGGTCTGGTCATTCATCACGTCGTTCTCCGTTCGCCTGTCCGGCGTTCAATGCGGCGCGCGTCCTTCCCATGCGTGCTGAAGCAACGCGCGAATCGCCGCGCGTTCGATCGGCCGCGGGTTCGCATACGGGTTCCTGCATGCGAGGTCGGCCGCTTCGTCGAGCCCCTGCTCCGGCATCCCGATATCGGCGAGCGCCGGCGCGATGCCGAGTTGCGCGTTCAGCCTGAACAGCAGCGGCCCGGCGTCAGCCGCGTCGCTCCCGCCCAGCGCCCGCGCGACGCGACGCAGCGCGTCGGGCGCGGCGGCGTGGTTGTAATGCGCGGTATGCGGCAACATCGCCGCGTGCGTCTGCGCGTGCGGCAGGTTGAACGTGCCGCCGAGCGTGTGACAAAGCTTGTGATGCAACGCCATGCCGACCGCGCCGAGGCAGGTGCCGGCGAGCCACGCGCCATACAGCGCGCGGCTGCGCATTGCGCGATCTTGCGGATCGCGCACCACGACGGGCAATGCTTCGCCGAGCGCGCGAATCGACTCCTCGGCCATCAAGCTGATGACCGGGTTCGCGTCTTCCGCGTAGAGCGCCTCGACCGCATGCGCCATCGCATTGACACCGGACGCCGCCGAAATACCCGGCGGCAGCGACACCGTCAGCGACGGATCGTAAATCACGGTCCGCGGCAGCACGCGTGCGTCGCGCCCGGTGCGCTTCAACCGGCCTTCGGTGAGCCCGTAGATCGGCGTCATCTCCGAGCCGGCGTAGGTCGTCGGCACGGCGAGGATCGGCAGCGACGATTCGAGCGCGATGGCCTTGCCGAGCCCGATCGTCGAACCGCCGCCGATCGCGATGCAGCAATCCGCGCCCAGTTCGGCGGCCGTCTCGCGCGCCGCGCGGGCGACCTCGACCGGCACGTGCATGACGGCTTCGGCGCACACGCCGGCCGCACGTTCGCCCAGCACGTCCTTCACGCGATCGGCGAGCGGCTGCTGTTCGGGCGTGGAGAGGATGAGCGCGCGGCGGGCGCCGAGCGCCGACAGCTCGTCCGGCAGCCTGTCGAGCGCGCCCCATTCGAAGACCACGCGCGACGGGGTGCCCTGATAGACGAAGCGCTCCATACGAGCCTCAGCGCTTGAAATGCGGCGGCACGTTGCCGTCGACGTTGACCCACACCGAGCGTGCTTCCGTGTAGTCGTGCATCGCCTCGAAGCCCATCTCGCGGCCGTAGCCCGACTTGCCGACGCCGCCGAACGGGCTGCCCGGATTCACGCGCTTGTAGCAGTTGATCCAGCACATGCCCGCGTCGATCCGCGCCGCCATCCGGTGGGCGCGCGACAGGTCGTTGGTCCACAGGCCGCTGCCGAGCCCGTATTCCGTCGCGTTGGCGATGGCCAGCGCTTCGTCATCGCTGCCGAAGCGCAGCACGGTGACGAACGGGCCGAACACTTCTTCCTGCGCGACGCGGTCGGTCGCATGCTTCGCCTCGACGATCGTCGGGCGCACGTAATAGCCATTGGCGAGCGCCGGGTCCTGCGGCGCGCTGCCGCCCGTCAGCACGCGGCCGCCCTGCTCGCGCGCGACGTCGACATACGACAGCACGCGATCGAGGTGCTGCTTCGACGTGAGCGGCCCCATTTCGGTATTCGGGTCGAGCGGATTGCCGATCCGGATCGACGACGCGAGCGCGACGAAGCGTTCAAGGAACGCGTCCGCGATGCGTTCGTGCAGCACCAGACGCGACCCCGCGATACACGCCTGCCCCTGGTTGTGGAAGATCGCCCACGCGGCGCCGTTGATGGCCGCGTCGAGGTTGGCATCGTCGAACACGATGTTGGCGCCCTTGCCGCCCAGTTCCAGTTGCACGCGCTTCAGGTTGCCCTGCGATGCTTCGACGATTCGCCGGCCGGTCGCCGTCGAGCCGGTGAACGCGATCTTGCCGACGCCCGGATGTTCGGCGAGCCGCTGGCCGGCCGTATGGCCGTAGCCGGGCACGATGTTGACGACTCCGGCAGGAAATCCGACCTCGGCCATCAGCTCGACGATGCGCAACGTCGACAGCGGCGTGATTTCCGACGGCTTGAGCACCACCGTGTTGCCGGCCGCCAGCGCCGGGCCCATCTTCCAGCTCGTGAACATCAGCGGAAAATTCCACGGCACGATCTGGCCGACCACGCCGATCGGCGCGCGCTGCACGTAGTTCAGGAAGCCGGTGTCGACCGGTATCACCGAGCCTTGCAGCTTGTCGGCCATGCCGCCGAAATAGCGGAAGCAGGCCGCCGTGCGCGGCACGTCGAGCGCCCGCGAATCGCGAATCGGGTGGCCGGTGTCCAGCGATTCGAGCTGCGCCAGCGCTTCCGTGTTCGCTTCGATCGCATCGGCCAGGCGCAGCAGCAGGCGGCCGCGCTCGGCGGCCGGCATCGCCGACCAGGCCGGGAAGGCGCGCGTCGCGGCGTCGACGGCCAGATCGACGTCCGCCGCGGTGGCTGCCGCGATCTTCGTGATGACGGAGCCGTCGTGCGGGTTCAGCACGTCGATCGTGCCGCGATCGACGGCGTCAACGAAGCGCCCGTCGATGAAGAGTTGGGTTTGCATGAATCGTCCTCGGTGTAATGCGGAAGCGGAAGCAGACACTGACGCGCGGCCTAGAACGCGATCGGGTACGGCGCGAGCTCGCCGCTCTCGTAGCGTTGCGGCAGATCCGGCGTCGCGTTTTCCCAGACCAGCAGCATCGAGCGCTTCGTCGAATACCCCTGGTGCCGGATATCGGCCGGCATCGCGCAGATGTCGCCGGCCCGCATCGTGATGCGGGCGCGCGGCGCGCCGGTGTTCTTGTCGCCGATGTCCCACACGATTTCGTCGGACAGTTGCAGGAACCATTCGACGCGGTCGTTGCCATGGAAGACCGGCAGGATGAATTCCTCGGTGGTCGGACAGAACAGGCTGCGCCCGCACACCGACGTGACCGACGGATTCCACGTCACGTCCGAGCGCGACAGGTACTTGAACAGGTTGAACGCGTGCAGTTCGCCCTCGAAGCCCGGCTCGACGTGCACTTCCGGCTCGTCCTGCGCGACGTCGAGAAACGCGCGGTTGACCGGCAGGTCGTCGCGCAACGGCGAGTCGCCTTCGAGCCCCGGCATGCGGCGCGTCGCGATCCGCGTGCGCTCGATCGCCGCGCCGTTGTCGCCGTGCTTGCGGCCGAACGCCGTGCCCGTTTCCTCGGGCGCCGCGAACGGGTCGAAGCCTTCGTTGGTCCAGTCGTGCAGCATCGCCTTGAAGGTCGCCATGATCGTCGGCGTGTCGAAGGTCTCGGTGTAGTCGACGCCGGCGTCCTTCAGAATGCCGTTGAAGGTGCCCGCATACATGTCGACCTTGCCGTAGTGATTGCGCGTGCCGAATACGTGGTCGAAATTCACCCAGCCGTAGAAGAAGCCCCACGCGACGTCGCGCATCATCGCGCGCAGGAATGCGTCGGCCGGCATCGCATGCGTGCGGGTCTGGCCTTTCGCGGGCCAGCTGATCTTCACGAAATATTCGTCGCGCTGGAATGCGAATTCGCCGAGCTGAAAGCGGCGGTAGCCGGTGACGGCATCGGCTTCGGTCGATCGCACCAGATCGGCGGCGAAGCCCGTGGAAAGGTCGAGGGTCTCGAGGGTGGCCATAACGTGTCTCCTGGAATAGTCGAATGCGGTCGGACGGTCAGTGCAGGCAGATCTCGGCCCACTTCTCGACGGACAGTTCGCCGAGCACGGTCTGGACGAGCGCGACGCCCGGCCGGCTCGCGGTGAAGCGATACGCACAGCCGGCCGGCAACAGCGCCTGATGCCCGTTGCGCAACACGACGTACCCCATGTTTCGGCCGGCCGGATGCGCGCCTGCGCTCACGGTGCCGCGGCCCGCTTGCGGGGGGTGGTCGAGCTTGATGAAGTCGATCCGGACTTCGCCGTCCATCTGGATCGTGAACTCGTCGTGCGCGCACGCGAACCACGGCGACTGGCCGCCGGTCCGCAGCACTTCGATCACGTATTCGAGGTTCTTGCCGGCGACGACCTTTTCGTAAGGGGCCGACTTCGACGCCACCTCGAAGACGTTCGAGAAGGCGTAGTGCTGCGCGCTGCCGCTGGTGATTTCGATCTCGCCCTTCCGGTAACCGTCGAGCGAACCGAAGACGGTGTGGAATGCCGTGCTGGTCATGTCTGTCTCCTGAGTTGAACCGCTTGTTGGATTCCACTCTAGGGGCAACGCACACCAGCAACAAGGCAACGGATGGCGATTACGGCATTTGCGTTTCGCGAATAATCCGCGCGGGTCAGCGTACCCAGCCGCGCGCCAGCAGCGGCCGGTCCCACGGCGATTCGTCGCCGATGTATTCCGCGAGGAATTCGACCAAGGCCTTCACCTTCAACGCCTGTCGCTGCGTGGCGGGATAGACGGCGGCGAAGCTCAGCGGCGCGAGCTGGTAGTCGGTCAGGATCGGCACCAGGCGGCCCGCGACGAGCGCGTCGCTGGCCACGAGCGTGGGCAGGCAGACGACCCCGCCGCCGGTCAGCGCGTATTCGCGCAACAGATGAACGGAGTTCGAGCGAATCATGCCCGGCAACTCCATCTCGACGACCTCGTCGCCGCGCGTCATCGTCCAGCGGTTGCGCGATGGGTAGCCCGAATACAGCGCCGTCGTGTGTTGCAGCAGATCGCGCGGATGTTGTGGTGCACCATGCGCGTCGACATACGCGGGCGCGGCACAGAAGAGGCGCCGGACCGTGAACAGCCGTCGCTCGATCAGCGACTCGGAAATCGGCGGGAAGATCTGGAACGCGATGTCGAACCCTTCTTCGACGGGGTCGACGACGCGATCGTTGACGATGATGTCGAGCTGGATGCCCGGATAGCGCTGGTTGAACGCGGCGAGCGGCTTGCCGAAGTGATCGAGCGCGAAGCCGGGCAGCATCTGGATGCGCAGCCGCCCGGTCGGTGTCGCGCGCAGCTCGCGCATCTGGTCGGTCAGCTCGTTGACGCGGCCCACCACCTCGGCGCACTCGCGGTAAAACGTTTCACCGACTTCGGACAGCCGCACGTGGCGCGTGCTGCGGTGAAACAACGGCGCGTTGACGAACTTCTCCAGCTGCTGGATGCGGTTCGTCACGACCGAACTCGTCACACCCAGCTGCCGCGCCGCCTCGGCGAAGCTGCTCGCCTCCGCGACCCTCACGAATGCCTCGATGCTCAGAAACCGGTCCATACCGCGCCCTTTTTCGACAGCGAAACCGGCAGTCTACCTGTGCGGATACAGGGCGGTGTCATGCGAAAGGCGTCACTGTGTCGCCAAATCGATGTCAATCGCCCGACCCATCGACACCGGCATTACCGCGCTTGCTCTCCGGCGGCCAGCTCCGGCTGCACGATCGCGCGGCGCTGCAGCACGGCCGGCGCGGTTTCCTTCAGCAGCAGGCTGACCACGATGCCGAGCAGCACCGAGGCCATCGGCAGCCACAGGATGTTCTGGATGCCAAAGTGTGCGGCCACGTAGCCGCCCATCGCCGGCGCGATGCCGCCGCCGAAGATCTCGCCGACGCCGACCACCACGCCGATGGACGTGGACACGAGGCCGACCGGCGCGGCCTCGGTCGCGACCGGGCCGGACAGCAGCGACACCAGCCCGAGCGTGAAGAACGACGCGACGAACAGCACGCCGAACAGCGCGAGCGGCTGCGGGCCGAGGCCGCGGAACACGTAGAGCATCACGGCCGTGCCCGCGAAGCCGACGATGCTGGCGATGCGGCGGCCGACCAGATCGGACAGGCCGGGCAGGCCGAACTGGCCGAGAAAGCCGCCGAAGCCGATCGCGGATACGACGAGGCCCATCTTCTGCGTGCCGAGCGACAGGTAATCGGTCAGGTACAGCGGCAGCAGCGCGCCGAGCACGAAGACGCCGGTCATCGCGCAGCACAGCGCGGCCATCGCCACGAGGATGTTGCGGCGCTTGAGCACGTGGCCGAGCGACGCGGGCGCATGCTCCGACGCGACGTCCTGCGCGACCTTCGGCTCGCGAATCACGAACACCATGATCGCGCCGAGGACCAGGCCGGGCACGGCCACGAGCGCGAAGACCCAGCGCCACGACACGAAACCGAGCAACTGCGTGGCGATGATCGGCGACAGCGCGAGCCCGAACAGCGCGAAGCCGCTTTGCTGCAGGCCGAGGTTCAGGCCGCGCCGCCGCGGATGCGACGCATCGGCCGTCGCGGCAAAACTCGTCGGACAGAACGAGCCTTCCGCGACGCCCATCAGCCCGCGAATCGCCATCAGGCCGAGCAACCCGCCCGCGAGCCCCGAGAAGCCCGACAGCAGCGAGAACGCGATGATGGCCGGAATCAGCACCTTCCGGCGACCGATCTTGTCCGAGATGCCGCCCATCAGCGCGGCGAAGATGCCCCACGACAGGCCGAGCACGCCGATGCAGTTGCCGACGTCCTGCGCGTTCAGGTTCAGGTCCTTCATGATCGAAGGAAACAGCGGCGCGATGAGCCAGCGGTCGAGGCCAACCAGCCCGAAACCGAGCGCCAGCAGCGTGACCGCCTTCCACTCGTATGAGGTATCCCACTCGTTTGCTTTCATGTCCGTCTCCGTGGACGCCGGTTCGCCCGCGCGCGCCGCAGCGCCTGCGCATGGTTCGTGTCCGATGGTTTTTGTGTGCGACGCGAATCGCGAGGAAGTGCCGGCCGGCGTCCCGATTCGACGCATCGAACGGGCTCGGCCGACGCCACCACGATAGGTGCGCGGACGCCGATCGGGTATGGAACAACCGGCGAACGCGCCATTCGCGAAACGCAAACAATCGGGCGCGGCGGACCGGAAGGCGCTACCGGAACGCGCGAAGCGAACGGGTACCGCGTCGAACGGGCGCGTGGCCACGTGCTACGGGGGAATCCCTCATGGACATCGGGATATCGGTGGACGACCCCCGAGCAGTTGTCGATTCAACCGCCACCGCCCGCCCCCCGCGCACTACCCCGCCCCTTCCTGCCTGACAACGCCGCCAGCGCATGCCGGTCGGCCTCCAGCTGGATCCGCATGTGCTGGAGAAACACGCGCGCGTTCTCCGACATCGGCGTACCCGGACGAAACACCAGCACGCCGGTAAACGCGACATCGACGTCGAACGGCCGGACCACGAGCCCGCGCTGTGCGAAGTCGAGCGCCACCAGCGGATGCGCGAAACCGACGCCCACGCCGGCCAGCGCGAGTTCGCACACGGTATGCGAATAAGGCGTTTCGACCAGCGGCTTCAGCACGACGCCGAGCCCGCGCAACCGCGTTTCGAGCCGCAACCGCGTGCTGTCCTCCGGGTTCAGCGCGATGAACGGCGCCTGCGACAGATCGTCGGCCTTGATCACGCTTTTCGCCGCCAGCGGGTGCGCGGCATTCATCACCGCGACACCGGGCATGCTGACGAACGACGAGTGCTCGAGCCCGGCCATCGACATCTCGTCGGACATCAGCCCGAAATCGACCTGCCCGGCCGACACCTTCTCGTGAACCTCGCGGGAGCTCATCACCTGCAGCGAAATCTGCACGTCGCGCGCCGCCGCGTCGAACGACGCGATCACGCGCGGCAGGAAGCCGGTGCCGAGCGCGGGCAGCGACGCGATCGCGAGGCGCCCCAACCCATACGAACGCAGGCTGCGGATCCGGTGCTCGATCACCTCGAAGCCGAGAAAGTACCGGTCGACGTCGCGCATCAGCGCGACGGCCTCCTGCGTCGGCACGAGCCGGCTGCGCACGCGCTCGAACAGGCGGAACCCGGCCATGCCCTCGAGCCGCCGGATCGACTGGCTCACCGCCGGCTGCGAAATCTCCAGCACGCCGGCCGCCTTGCTGGTACTGCCGGCGTTCATCACCGCCCGGAACACCTCGATATCGCGCACGCTCACCTATAACTCCGGCTTATCAACCTAATTATTTCCGATGTTGCTGCAAACCGGCGCGAAAGTAAAACTGCTCGTCATCCCGTTTCCAGCCATGGAGTCCCGACCCGCATCATGACGACCACCCCGCCGCTCCCTCCGCAACCGTTCCGCAGCCTGTCGCCGGCGGTCATGCGTGCCTCGACCGTCGTATTCGACTCGCTCGACGATTTCGCCCGCCGCAAGGAACGCCAGCCCGACGGCTACAGCTACGGCATCACCGGCACGCCGACCGCGCGCGAACTGGAGCGCCGCATCGCCGTGCTCGAAGGCGGCGCGCACTGCGTGCTGGCGCCGTCCGGGCAGGCCGCGCTGATGACGTCCGTGATGGGCTTCGTGCGCGGCGGCGATCACCTGCTCGTGTCGGCCGCGTGCTACGGCGCGCTGAAGACCTTCGCGCAGAAATGGCTCGCGCTGTTCGACGTGGACGTCGAGCTGTACGAACCGGCGATCGGCGCCGACATCGAGCGGTACGTGAAACCGAATACGCGGATGATCTGCATGGAATCGCCGGGCACGGTGACGATGGAAATGCCGGACGTGCCGGCGATCGTCGACGTCGCGCGCCGCCATCGCATCATGACGATGATGGACAACACGTGGGCCAGCCCGCTCGCGTTTCGACCGCTCGAACATGGCGTGGACCTGAGCGTCGAAGCGGCCACGAAGCTGTTCGGCGGTCACTCCGATCTGCTGCTCGGCGCGATCAGCATGAACGACTTCGGCTACTACGAGACGCTGCGCGAGACGCAGAGCATCCTCGGCCAGCAGGCGAGCCCCGACGACTGTTTCCTCGTGTTGCGCGGCCTCGACACCCTGAAGGTGCGCTTCGATGCGCAAAGCGCGGCGGCGCTGCGCGTCGCACAGGCGCTCGAATCGCATCCGGCGGTTCGCCAGGTGCTGTTTCCCGCACTGCCGTCCGACGCGGGGCACGCGATCTGGAAGCGCGATTTCTCCGGCAACGGCTGCCTGTTTTCGCTGATGCTCGAACCCGCGCCGGAAGCCGCGTTCACCGCGTTCTTCGATGCGCTGCGCTACTTCGCGATCGGCGCGAGCTGGGGCGGCGTCCACAGCCTCGCCGCGTACTACCCGGCGCCGCTGCAGGCGCAGCGCCGGTTCCCGCTGACCGACCAGCCGATCGTGCGCCTGTCGATCGGACTCGAAGCCCCCGAGCTGCTGATCGACGATCTGTACACGGGGCTCGCCGCGTTCACCGACGTCAGAAACCGCGCAGCGTAACGCGGCGCTCGTACACACCCGCCGTGCGGAACAAGCCACCACCCAAGGAGACACCATGAACCCTCAGACCACCCGCGTTCTGGCCAGAGGCCTGGCCGCGCTCGGCATCGCAGGCGCGCTCGCGTTGTCGAGCCTCGATGCCGGCGCGGCCGACCTGCTCGCTGCCGCGCGCGGCAGCGGCACGCTGCGCGTCGCGAACTCGCAGAGCAGCCCGCCGTGGAGCCTGCTGGACGAGCGCAACCAGCCGGCCGGCTACGACGTCGAAGTCGCGCGCGAAGTCGGCAAGCGCATCGGCGTGAAGCAGGTCGTGTTCGTCGCGGACGCGTACAAGAACTTCGTCGAAGGGCTCAAGGCCGGCAAATACGATCTGGTGATGAACGACCTGACGCCGACGGCCGAGCGCAGCAAGCAGGTCGATTTCGCGAAACCGTACGGCGTCGAGGATTTCCGGATCTTCGTGCGCACCGACAACACCAACATTCACGGGCAGGCCGACCTGAAAGGCAAGCGCGTCGGCGTGACCACGGGCTCGTCGAACGAAACCTGGGCACGCGCGCACCTGAAGGACGCCGACATTCGCGCGTACGACAACGGCGGCCTCGTGTTCAACGATCTCGGCAGCGGCCGCCTCGATGCGGTCATCATTTCCCACTTCGGCGGGATGAAATACGCGAACGTGAATCACCTGCCGGTCAAGGAAGTCGGCGAGCCGCTGATCTATCAGCTGTCCGCGCCGGCGCTCGCGAAGGGACAACCGGCGCTGCTCGCCGCCGTCGACAAGGCGATCGACGACATGGCCGCCGACGGCACGCTCGAACGGCTCGCGAAGCGCTGGGTCGGCCCGACCTACGACATGGTCGGCAACATCGCGCGGGCGAAAGCGCAGAAGGAGTGACGCATGTTCGATCTCTTCGTGCGGTCGCTGCCGCTGCTCGAAAGCGCGGTGACGATGACCGTGTTCCTCGGCCTCGCGTCGTTCGCGCTCGGCTCGGCGCTGGGGCTCGCCGTCGCGCTCGCGCGGGTGTCGTCGATCCGCTTCCTGCGCGGCATCGCGTTCGCGTACGTGTCGATCTTTCGCGGCACGCCGCTGCTGGTGCAGATCCTGCTGATCTACTTCGGGCTGCCGCGCTACGGCATCACGCTCGACCCGGTACCGGCCGCGCTGCTCGCGCTCACGCTGTTCTCCGCGGCGTACCTGAGCGAGAACTTCCGCTCCGGGATCAACGCGGTCGATCGCGGCCAGTGGGAAGCCGCGCATTCGCTCGGCATGAACTACTGGAAGATGATGTGGCGCGTGATCCTGCCGCAGGGGCTGCGCATCGCGATCCCGCCCGTCGGCAGCCGGATGATCGCGCTGATCAAGGATACGTCGCTGGCGTCCACGATCACCGTCGTCGAACTCACCCGCGTGGCCGACCAGGTCGGCGCGTCGACCTTCCGCTACATGGAGATGTTCCTGATGGTCGGCCTGATCTACTGGGTCATCAACCAGATCCTGACGATCGTCCAGACGATCTTCGAAGGCCGCGTGTCGCGGCGCTTTCAATGACTACACCTATGCATACCATCGTCGTTCAGGGGCTGGCCAAGTCCTTCGGGGAAAACGTCGTGCTGCGGCGCGTCGACTTCCGTGTCGCACGCGGCGAAGTGGTCGTGCTGATGGGGCCGTCCGGCTCCGGCAAGACCACGTTGTTGCGCTCGCTGAATTTTCTGGAACTGCCCGATGCGGGCAAGGTATCGGTGTGCGGCATCGAAATCGAACGCGCGGGCGGCACCGCGCTGTCGCGCGACGAGCAGAAACGCATCAAGGCCATCCGCCAGCGTACGGCGATGGTGTTCCAGTCGTTCAACCTGTTTCCGCACCGCACCGCGCTGGAAAACGTCATCGAGGGGCTCGTGAGCGTCAAGGGCGTGCGCAAAAGCGAAGCGCTCGAGCGCGGGCGGCACCTGCTCGACCGCGTGGGCCTCGCGCACAAGGCCGGCGAATACCCGGCGCGACTGTCCGGCGGCCAGAAGCAGCGCGTCGCCATCGCCCGCGGCCTCGCGATGGACCCGGAAGTCATCCTGTTCGACGAGCCGACTTCCGCGCTCGATCCGGCATTGCGGGAAGACGTGCTCGCGGTCATGCGGGAACTCGCGGGCAACGGAATGACGATGCTCGTCGTCACGCACGAAGTGCGCTTCGCGCAGGACGTCGCCGATCGCGTGGTGTTCATGGAGAACGGCGTGGTGGTGCAGGACACGACGCCCGATGCGTTCTTTACCGCGAGCACGCACCCGCGCGTGCGGCAGTTTCTCAATCTCATCGAGACTTGATGCGCGCGTGACCCGACGTGCCGCCGGGCGCCGGCAGGCTCGAACCCGGGCAGGCGATGGCCAGCTGCCATGCCGGCCCGCGGCGCTTCTCCGTGCGACCCGGCCGTCCGCAGCAGGCCAACCCGCCAGTCGAGCCGGTGCCCCCGCGCACAATTGGCCCACTGAGAAATAAATTCCCTAATTTCATAAATAGAGAAAACGTTATTCCACATCAAGCTGAATCGCCAGCCAATTTTGGATCCTTTTTCCCTTCTGTCCCCCGTATCATTTCTCTTACTACGCAATGAGCAAGAGACGGACATGAGCGAACCCACCCCGCTGCACTACCTCGACTACGCAGCCACCACCCCGGCCGATCCGCGCGTGATCGAAGCGATGACGGCCTGCCTCGGCTTCGACGGCATCTTCGGCAACCCCGCTTCCAGTTCGCACGCCGCCGGCCGGCTCGCGAAAGACAAGGTCGAGCACGCCCGCGCGCAGGTCGCCGCCCTGATCGGCGCGGATGCCGACGAAATCGTCTGGACGTCCGGCGCCACCGAATCGAACAACCTCGCGCTGAAGGGCTATGCGGAAAACGCTTCCGGCAAGCGCCACCTGATCACGAGCCGCCTCGAGCACAAGGCCATTCTCGACACGATGGCGAACCTGTCGAAGCACGGCACGCAGGTCACCTTCCTGACGCCCGACGCACACGGCGAAATCACCGCCGACGCGGTCGCGGCCGCGATCGGCCCCGACACGGGCCTCGTGTCGCTGATGCTCGTGAACAACGAGATCGGCACGCTGACCGACATCGGCGCGATCGCCGGCATCGTGCACGCCGCCGGCGCGCTGCTCCACGTCGACGCCGCGCAGGCGCTCGGCAAGACGCCGATCGACGTGCGCGCGCTCGGCATCGACATGATGTCGATGTCCGCCCACAAAGTGTACGGCCCGAAAGGCATCGGCGCCCTGTTCGTCCGCCGCGAGATCGCCAGCCGGATCGCACCGCAGATTCACGGCGGCGGCCACGAGCGCGGGTTGCGTTCGGGCACGCTCGCGACGCACCAGATCGTCGGCATGGGCGTCGCGTGCGCACTCGCCGCTGAAAAGCTCGACGGCGAAGCCGCGCGAATCGCGGCGCTCGGCGCACGGCTGACCGACGCGCTGTTCGCGCTCGGCGACGTCACGCAGAACGCGGCCGCCGCCCGCCGCATCCCGCACACGCTGAGCCTGACGGTGCATGCGCCGGGCTTCTTCCCGTTCATGCTCGGCGATGCGCTCGCCGTGTCGTCGACGTCCGCGTGCAATTCGACCAGCGGCGCGCCGTCCCACGTGCTGACCGCGATCGGCCTCGATGCGGAAACGGCCGGTCGCACCGTGCGCATCAGTTTCGGGCGGTTCACAACGGAGCAGGACGTCGACTTCGCGATCGGCTGTTTCGCGCGAGCGATCGAGCAATGTCGCGCGGCCGCGGCGACCGGCTTCACCGCGTCGCGGCAGATCACGCCGGCCGACCTGAAGGCGATCCGCAATGCCGGCTTCCGTGCGGTGATATGCAACCGGCCGGATGGCGAAGGCGACGACCAGCCGGCGTTCGAGGAAATCGCCGCGGCCGCGCGCGAACTCGGGATGGACGCGCGCTACCTGCCGGTCGAACGCGATCGCATCGGCGACGCGGAAGTCGACGCGTTCGGCGCACTGGTCGACACGCTGCCCAAGCCGGTGCTCGCGTATTGCCGCAGCGGCAGCCGCTCCGGCATGCTGTGGAACCGGCTGTCTGCACGACGGACGGCCTGAACGTCCCCGCCGTGACGCTGCACGGCAAATGGATGTACCCGACGGAAGCCGTGACGCTGATGACCGGGCGCGGTCGCGGCGGGTCGCTCGACTTCGGGCATTTCGACGTGAGGGTCTTCGCGCTCGACGATGCGAACGGCGCAGTCGCGCATGCGGCGGAACACGGCGGGCCGTTCAGGATGACGGTGATCGCGCGTTGGCGTTCGCGCACGCGGCACGCGAGCCGCCATCACGCCGCGTCGGGGCTGGCGCCGGGTAGCGGCACGTCGAGGCACGGCAGCTTCATGTCGATCCCCTGGCGAACGTCGCGGCGGCCGGCGAAATCCGTCATAATGGCCGCCATGTTCATCCGCTGGACGCCGAATGCCCCGCCCGTCACATGCCCGCGCGCGGCAGCGCGCCGACGCTGACGCACGTTCCGCCCACGGCCCGAACCACTGGCGGCGCGCCGGCCGCGCCGCCGCACTGCTGCTGGCCGCGAGCGTCGCTGCATGCGACGCGACGCCGGTGCCGGACCGGCTCTCCGACCTCGACGCAACCTATGCGATGCAGGAGCGGTTCGGCCTCGGCGACGTCATGGTGTTTCTCGGGTCCTGCATCGGTGCCAAGAACCCGACGTACCCCGGACAGGCTGCCTGCACCATGGCCATCCGCTCGAACGGCCACGGATCGGAAACGCAGGCCGATTTCCACTGGAACGGCGAGAAATGGGTGGCCGAGCCCACCGCGTCGCAGGATCTCCTGCCCTATCCCGATCCGCGGCTCGCGGAATGGGTGAAGTGAGCGCGGCGGGCGCTACTCCGGATACTCCAGTTGCAACGCGACCCACCCGGATGTGGCGTCGCCGTAGCGCGCCGCGATATCCGCGAGCACACCGGCAAGCGTCGATTCGCCCCGCCAGCCGGCCGACGTCGTCACGCGCGCGTGCCGGCCATGGGCCGGCTGCGCCAGCAACCGCAGCCCGTACCTCGACTCGACCACGCCCGCATCGGCCGTCGCGACGACGTCACTGCGCCAGGTCCGTGCCCACGCGTCGGCGCTCAACGCGACCGGCAGCTCGTCAAACCCGCTTTCGACCGGAAGATCGAACGTCTCGTGCCGCCAGAACGCGACGCGGTTCATCAATGCGATCGCCACCGCGCGCGCGGTCACCCCGAAGCGGCTGCCGTCGTGCGCATCGCCCCATGCCTGCACGCCGAGGCCGCGCGCCGTGTCGCGCGCGGCGGTCGGCCCGGCCAGCGCGCTCAACAATGCCAGCGAAGCGGGAATCGATGCGGACACGCCGGTCGTCGTCATCACGTTGCCGTCCATCACGTAGCGACGATCGTCGACCCATTTCGTCTCGGTAAAGCGGCGACGCAGGCGCTCGCGCGAATACCAGTGCGACGTCGCGGTGCGATGCCGCAGCAGGCCGGTGTTCGCGAGCACCTCGGCGCCATCGCAGATCGCCACCATCGTCGCGCCGGCAGCGGCCTGCTTGCGTAGCCAGGCCAGCACGGCCGGCCGGTCCGCGCGATGCATCGCGGGAACGATCACGACATCCGCCCCCGCGGGCACCGTCGCGTCGAACCGGTCGAACGTGGTATCGGCGAGCACGCGCAGAGCGGGCATCAGTTCGACCGCGCCTTCGTCGACCGACACGGCGACGACATCGACCGCACCGGAGCGCTTCAGAATCGCGTACGGCACGATGAAATCGGTCGTCTCCGTTCCGGCGTTGTCCGCGACGATCGCAACGAGCGGCCGCGGGCGACCCGCCTTCGGCATGCCGATCGTCAGCGTCCGGGCCGCCGCCGGCGGGTCCTCCGCCATCGCCCGCGCCGGCCACCCCCATGCCCACGCACCCAGCAGCCCGCATACGAGCAGCACCGCGCCGCCTGTCTTCCGTTCCCGCATCGCCCACCCGTGTCGATCGATTGCATGTCCGGAAAATTACAAGGATCATGCTCGCGGTCACAAGGACAACTCCACCGCACTTTCCGCCATGCCTCAGTCAACCCGTTCGGCACGCGACGTCGTCGTCGTCGGCTTCGCAGGTGTCCAGTCGCTCGACATCACGGGGCCGATGGAAGTGTTCGCGGTCGCGAACCGTCATCTTCCGGATCACGCCGTTCCGTACCGGCTCACGCTCGCGTCGCAACACGGGGACGATATCGTCACGCACGCGGGCCTGCGGCTCGCTGGCGCGGCCGCCCTCGCGGCACTGCCGGAACGAATCGACACGATCATCGTCGCGGGCGGCGATGAAGCGGCGCTGCGGCACGCCGCGTCGGAAGCCGGCGTGCTGCCGTGGCTCCGCACCCGGATCGCGAGCACGCGGCGCATCGCGAGCATCTGCACCGGCGCGTTCGTGCTCGCCGCCGGCGGCTGGCTGGACGGCAAGCGCGCGACCACGCACTGGAACCAGTGCTCGGCGCTACAGGCGCTCTGTCCCGACGCGCGGATCGAGCCGGACGCGATCTACGTGAGCGATCCGCCGTTCCATACGTCGGCCGGCGTGACGGCCGGTATCGATCTGTGCCTGGCGCTCGTCGAGGCGGACTGCGGTGCGCCGACCGCGCTCGCGATCGCACGCGAACTCGTGCTGTTCATGCATCGTCCCGGCGGACAGGCGCAGTTCAGCGTCGGGCTCGACATCCAGGCCGGGGCGACGCCGCGCATGCGGTCGCTGCTCGCCGACATCGCCGACGATCCGGCCGGCGACCTCGGCGTCGCCGCGCTGGCCGCCCGCATGCACATGAGCGAACGGACGTTCGCGCGCCATTTCGTCAAGGAGACCGGACTATCGCCCGCGCAGTACGTGCTGGCAGCGCGCGTCGAGCGCGCGAAGGCGCTGCTGGAGCGGGCCGACTGGCCGCTCGAACGGATCGCGGAACGCTCGGGATTCGGCAGCGTGGACGCGCTGCAGCGTGCGTTCTCGAAACGCGTCGGCATCTCGCCGCGCGACTATCGCGCGCGCTTCGGACCGCGACGCGACAACCGGCAAACGGAATAAGCCGTCGCCCGCCTCTCCGGCATGCGGGATGAAAACATGCAACGGAAGCCGGGCGGCCCCGCCCCCGCGCAGCCGAATAGGCGGCGGCCGGTGCGATCGCCATCACGCCGGCCGCCGCCCTGCCCGACTACGTCACTCGTCCTGCTGTTCCTGCTGCGCCTGCACCTGCCGCTGCCGGATGAACTGCCGTACATCGCTCATCGTCACGCGGCCGGTGTGCTTCGCATCGATCTCGTCGAAGTGCTTCGACACGAAGCCGAGCCCGCTGCTCTGCGCCTGCGCCTTCGTCACGGCCGCGCCGTTGCTCAGCACGGTATTGGCGCCGAGCCGCGCATCGACGCGCTGCTGCGCCTGCTGCTGCAACGCCGCGCCGGTCGACGGCAACACCGGCGCCGCGCGCGTGGCCGGAAAGAACGGGCCGTCGACACCGCGCCCGCCGTGCGGCAGCTTCACCGGCGCCACCGCCTGCGGCGGCAACGCGTGGGCACTGCTCATCGCGGCACCGAGCACGATCAACGGAGACATACGCCGCATCAATTGGATTAGGGACATGATCGCTCGCATTCAATGGATGAAGAGTGGGTTCCTTCGACAAGGACGCCGTCGCTCAAGGGGCGGCCGCCAGCGTCGTCGCGGCCGCCACGCCCGGGACGCTGCCGGTCGGCACGCTGGGCGGGTTTTCATCCGGCCACGGCGGCGGCAGCGTGTGCAGCGTCAGCGCCGTCGGAATCCGCGCGCCCTTGTAGAACGTCTGCAGGTCCCGCTTCATCAGCGGACGGGCGACGTCGTCCAGGTAAGTCATGTGGCCGCCCTGGAAGAAGTTCACCTGCAGTTTCGGATTCAGGCCCTTCACCGTCTGCAGCCGCGCGAGTTGCTTCTCGGTGTTGAAGAACGGCGTCGCGAGATCGTGGTAGCCGTTCTCCGCGAGCACGCGAAGCTTCGGGTTGAGCTGCAGCGCGCCGAGCAGATCGGGGATCGTGTCCGGCATCGGCTGGCCGTCGTGCGAGAAGTCCCAGACGCCGATGATGTTGTCGTTCAGCGGCAGGTACGTCGCGTTCGGGGCCGTATAGCCGAGGTAGTCGGGCATCTGCGTCGCGAGCGCGTTCGTGAACGGCTGCGAGATCAGGATGTCGGACGGATCGCCGTCGGTCTGCAGCCGCGGGTCCGAGTTCGGCAACGACACGCGCCCGTCGTAGCGGCCGATCGTCGTGCCGGGCAGCAGGCTCGTGCCGAACGGATTCGCGTTGAAGTAGCCGCGCAGCGCCTGCTGCGTGAGGCTCGACGGGATCGACCACAGCCTGAGCGTCGCATCGCTCGGGAACACCGGCGTGCCGAGCGCATCCGGAATGCCGAGCTGGCTCAACACCCACGATTGCGAGTACTTCTGCAGCTGGCTGTAGATCAGCGTCGTGAACAGTTCCGTCTGGAA
This sequence comes from Burkholderia sp. IO2, assembly GCF_029522185.1. Taxonomy (NCBI): domain Bacteria; kingdom Pseudomonadati; phylum Pseudomonadota; class Betaproteobacteria; order Burkholderiales; family Burkholderiaceae; genus Burkholderia; species Burkholderia sp. IO2. Next base: position 85,577 of record NZ_JAKWFH010000003.1, read on the forward strand.
TGCGTACAGATCCTGGTTCACCGGCGCCGGCGACACCTGGTTGAAGTACGCGGCGACCGCCGCGTAGCCGGGCAGGTAGCCGGCCACCGTATCGGTATCGAGCAGCAGCCCTTCGGTCGACTGCGTGATCGCCACCGCTTCCACCGCATCCGCGAAGTAGTTCAGGATCGACGACTGCAGCACGATGCCCGTCAGGTGCACGCCGGCCGATTCGAGCGCGAGCGCGAGCATGTCGGTCCGCGGCGTGCCGTACGATTCGCCGTACAGGTAGATCGGCGACGTGCCGCGACTGTTGACGTTCAGGTAGCGCTGGATGAAGTCGCGCATGATGTTCACGTCCACGTCGGAGCCCCAGTACTTCTGGTTGGTGTTCGGCAACACGGCTTCCGACAGCCCGGTGCCGGGCGGGTCGATGAACACGAGGTCGGTGGTGTCGATCAGGCTCTCCGCATTGTCGACGAGCGGGTAGTTCGGCCAGTTGTTGCCGAACAGCGGATCGGGCGTGGCCACGCGGGTCGGCGCGAACGAGCCGAGCCGCAGCCAGATCGACGACGAGCCGGGCCCGCCGTTGTAGACGAACGTGACCGGGCGCGGCTTGCCGTTCGTGCTGGGCGCGGTGTACGCGACATACGACATCGACGCTTCCGCATTGCCGTTCGCGTCCTGCGCGGTCAGGTGGCCGGTGGTCGTCGTGTAGTTGATCGTCTTGCCGCCGCCGGTCCACTGGTAATGCATGACGGCCGCCTTCTCGGACACCTGCGACGGCGCGAGGCCGTCGGTCGCGTTCATCGAGTACGCGACCGGGTCGACGTACGGCTGGTTGGCCGCCGGCGCCTGGGTGCCGGCCGCCTGCGCGCTCGCCTGCTGGCTCGCGGTGGCCTGCGCGAGACTCGACGCGCCGACCGACGACGAATCGTCGCCGCCGCACGCCGCGAGCGCCAGCGTCATGGCCGACAACGCACCGAGCCCGGCCAGCCGGCCGCGACGAACACGGCGGCTGCCGGTACTGCTCCTGTCTGGTTTCATCTCTTTCCTTTGGCTTCGGATACCGCGTCACAAAGGCCGCCAACGCCTGCGACACGCGCAGGCCGACCCGCCACTCGCGTTGCACGGTCGGCAGTCGGCGGTTGGGGATTGGACTTCTCAGAGACTGAACTTGATACAGACACAGCAAACTGCTGGCGAGAATGGTGCTCGGACGCGCCCCCTGCAGTTTGGCCAACTTTTATATGACTAAATTTACGACACCACAAAAATAGGTGGTGCTGCACCGCGTTGTCAAAGATCATTCGGATATTAAAAATCCCGCAATGATGCAAAGGGCGGACAGTGTCTGGAATCTGAAAGAAAGCGGGATTATTCGGGCAGCGCGTGCTTCATCGGTAATGCCGCGCAGAATATTTTGCTTTTCCAGCACAACGCGGAAGCCTTTCCCGTCTTGGACAAGCGCATTCAAAGCCTTCAAATCGACAGGATTATTCTTTCATTTCTATTATCACCGATCGATTAATGCAATGCGGCGGCATGCGCGCGTCATTCGACGATTCGATTCGCTTCAATCACGCTTCAATCGCAGCATCGCCGTGCGCTGCGTCATCCATAAAATACCGATTCGATTAATTCTTCACGGCATTATTTACCCGGCATTCAAACGGTGTTCCCGGACAAGCGACGACGTACGGTATTGCCTGCCGCACGTCGTCCGTCGTCAAGACTCGAACCGCGATTACTTCCCGCCGCCCGGCAGCGCGATATCGATCAGCACCGGATCGTGATCCGACGAACGATATGCATCGGCCGCGTAGAACGTCTTCTGCTGCTCCGCCGACTTGTACGCGAGCGTGTACTGCAGCGCGAGCGGCTCGTCCGCGTTGATGTGCCATTCGTGCACGGCCTTCACGTGCGATGCGAGCGGCAGCGTCGCCAGCGCGTGGTCGAGATAGCCGGCTTCGCCGTTGTACACGTAGCTGTACGCGTTCGCGCCGATCCAGCGCGCGACGAGGTTGCGGTAGCCGCGCGATTCGAGCGCGCGGATCGGGTCTTCGTACGTGTAGCTGTTGAAATCGCCGATCAGCAGCACGCCCTGGCTCTTGACGCCCGTCGGGTTGCCGGCCAGCCAGTCGGCCACCTTCGCCGCCGCGCGCGTGCGCGTCGGGTTCCAGCAGCCCTGGCCATCGCCCTGGTCGAGATCGTCGTTCGCCGCATCCGGGCAGTTCTTCGACTTCAGGTGATTCACGGCCACCGTCAGCGCCTGCTTGTTGCCGTTGATCAGCCGGAACGACTGCGCGAGCGGCTGACGGTTCTTGTCGTCGATCGCGAGCGTCGCCGCGCGGCCGACCGGTTCGACCTTGCGGCTGTCGTAGATCAGCGCGACCGCGATCGCGTCGCCGCCCAGCCGCGACGTGCCGGGATCGACCACGCGCCAGTGGTTGCCGAGCTTCGCCGCGAGCTGGCGCACCGCGCTCAGTTCGCCGTAGCCGTTGTTCTGGATTTCCATCAGGCCGATCACGTCGGCGTCGATCGCCTTCAGCGCGCTGACGATCTTCGCTTCCTGACGCTGGAATTCCTGGAAGGTCTTCGCGCCGCGGTTGTTCGGATCGTCGAAGCCGCCGCCGAGACCGTTGCCGTTGAAATAGTTCAGCACGTTGAACGACGCGACGCGCAGGTTCGATTTCGGATCGCGCGCCGGTGCTTGGGTGCGCGGGTTCGAACGCGCGTCGAACGCCGGCGCGGCCGCGCCGGGCAGCGGCTGCACGCGCCAGGCGCCGTAACGCACTTCGAGCACGCCCTCGACGTCGCGCACCGTGTAGCCCGCGCGCAGCGTGTTCGCGGCCGACAGGCCCGGCGCCGGATACGGCACGGTTGCCGGGTTCTGCTTGTTCGAGCCGTCGTCGAGGATCAGGCGGTTGCGCGCGTTCGCGTCGATCTGCGTCTGCGCCTGCGCGGGCGGCACGACGCTCGTCGGCGTCCGCAAGCGGCCGTTGCTGAGCATCACGCTGCCGTAGCGGCCGAGTTCGTAGTTGTCGGTGACGCTCAGCGTCTGCGGCAGGCGCACGAGCATCCCTTCGTATGCGGCGAACGCGCTCGGGCTGTCGACCGGCAGCGTGAGCGTCGCGGGCGTGACCGTCTGGCCGTTCGCGCACACCGCGATCGCGCCCGACAGCGTGAGCTGCGTCTGCCCGTATTTCTCCTCGACCTTGCCCGTCACGTGCACGAGATCGCCGGCCTTCGCGCGCGCTTTCGGCGCATAGACGAACAGCCCTTCGGACACGCCCGGCTGGTTGCGGCGCTGCGCGTCGGCCTGCTGGACGAAGAAGCCGCCGAAGCCGTCCGTGCCGCCGAAATCGGCGGTGACGACCGCTTCGATCGATGCGTTCTGCCCGGCGAGCGGCGACGGCGCGCCCGGCCCCTGGATATCGGCGATCGGCGTCGTGCTGCCGCCGCAATTGGGGCTGACGGGTGCGGCGGTGGCGGCGCACACCGGCGCGGCGAGCGCCGGGAGCAGCAATAGCGGGGCAAACAGGCGGATTGTCGAGCGCATGGCGGGAATCCCGGTTGTGAGGGTGGCGAAAGCTTAGCGGCGCTCGGTGACAGTTTTTGGTAATCGCGAGACAGGCCGATGTAATGGTCGTCATCACGCCGCGATCGCCCTGTGTCGTCCGGTCAAGCCCCGACCATGCACCCCATCTTCCGGCGCCGAAGCCCCGCCGCTAGACCGTCCCCGGCAACGCGCTCGACACGAGCACGGCCGCCGCCATCAGCACGCCGCCGAGCACGACCGCCTCGACTCGCAGCACGGTGCAGAACCGCTTCAACGCGTGTGCCGGCATCGCGGCGGCCGGGTCCTTCAACGCGCGCAGCAGCGTCGGCATCCCGAAGAAGCGGTTGTGTGCGCCGAGCATCGCGGCAAGCAGCACGAGCGCGAGCTTCAGCAGCAGGATCTGCCCGTACGTCGACGCGAACAGGTTGGCCGGCGTCTCGACGCCGCGCCAGCCGTTGTACGCGCCGGTCGCGAACAGCACGATCAACGCGCAGGTCGACGCATCGGACAGCGACTGCACGAACGCCGCGCCCGTCATGCGTTCGCTCGCCGGCATGCGGGCGAGCCGCGGCATCACGCCGAACGCCGTCACGAGCACGAGTCCGATCCACACGCTGATCGCCAGCAGATGCAGCCAGTCGATCCACACCGGCACGCTGAACAGCCCGGCGTCGACCGGATGGCCGCCATTGCTGCGCGCCAGCGCGACACCGGCAAGCACGGCCGCCATCGCGAACGGAAACCGCGTGTCGTTCGCACGTCCGGCGAACGACAGCAGCACGACGACGAGCATGAACACCGTGCCGGCCAGCCACGCATGACCGAAGCCGGTGCCCGCGAGCATCGAACACACCGCCGGGCCCGCGTCGAGCAGCGACACTTCGCTCATCAGCGCGCAGTGCGCCCAGAACGCGGTGACGCTCGCGAGCAGCGATACGACGGACGCGATGCGCAGCGTCGCGACGAGCCGCCGTCCGACACCGTGCTGCCATGCGGACGCGCCGCGCGCGAGCCAGTGGCGCCCCAGCAGCGCACCGACGACGACCGCGAACCCGGCGTTCTGGATCGCCACCGCCCCGAGCCGCAGCAGGCCGACGACGCCGTCGTTCATCCCTTCACCCGGAACGTATAAGTGCCCTTCGTGCGATGCGCATCGGCCGTCATCGCCGCCCATTGCACGGTGTACGCGCCCGCCGCGAGCGTCGGGATCGCGACGGTCATCACACGCGGGTTCGACGCGTCGACCTTCGCCTTGTCCTGCGTGATGGCGTTGCCGCTCGCATCCGACACCTTCACCGTGCTGAACGCCGGTTCGAGAGCTTCGTTGAACGTGAGCCGCACCATGTCGGGCGCCGCGTCGATCGTGCTGCCGGCCGCCGGGACCGCGCTTTCCAGCTTGCCGTGCGCCGACGCCGCGACCGGTGCAATCGCGAAGAGCGCGGCAGCGGCGGTGAAGCCGGCCAGCCGCTTGCGTGTGGAAATCGTCATGTTCGCGCTCCGCGTCACGGCTTCTTCAGTTCGACGACGGTCAGCGTGCCGTCCACGTCCTCGGCGACGAAGTCGATCGTATCGCCCGCCTTCACCTGCGACAGCATCGCCGGGTCCTTCACCTTGAATACCATCGTCATCGCGTCCATCCCGAGGTTCTCCAGCGGGCCGTGCTTGATCGTCAGCTTGCCGGCCGCCGTGTCGACCTTGCGGATCTCGCCGTGCGACATGCTCGACGCCGCGGCGCCCTGCTTCGCATCCGCGCTCATGTCCATGCCGGCCGTGCCGCCGGTCATGTCGCCGGTCATGTCGCCGGCCGCGTGCGACGCGGCCGACAACGCCAGCGCCCACCCCGTCGCCATCAAAACCAGTCCCTTCTTCATCGTGTCGACTCCCGTGTCAGTGAATGGAAACCGGCGGCCGTCTCGGTGCGGCCGCCGCATGCTGCTTCAGCTATCCGGCAATTCGCCGGTGTATTCGTATGCGACGGTGCCCTTCGGATGCCGGAACCAGCCCGGATCGCGATAGTCGTTGCGCCCGAGCCCCCGCCGCACCTTGAGCACCGTGAACATGCCGCCCATCTCCAGCGGCCCGAACGGGCCCGTGCCGGTCATCATCGGCAGCGTGTTGTCGGGCAGCGGCATCTCCATGCCGCCCATCGCGCCGCCCGTGCTGCCCATCGCCATGTAGTCGGGCACGAGCTTGCCGATCCGCTTCGCGAGATCCTTCTGCGGCACGCCGATCAGGTTCGGCACCTGGTGGCCCATCGCATTCATCGTGTGATGCGACTTGTGGCAATGAAACGCCCAGTCGCCCGGGCGATCGGCGGTGAACTCGATCGCGCGCATCTGGCCCACCGCGACATCGGCCGTCACTTCCGGCCAGCGCGCGACCGGCGGAATCCAGCCGCCGTCGGTGCCCGCGACCTCGAAGCTGTAGCCGTGCAGATGGATCGGGTGATTCGTCATCGTCAGGTTGCCGAAACGAATCCGCACGCGGTCGCCGGCGCGCACCGGCAGCGGATCGATGCCCGGGAACACGCGCGAGTTGAAGGTCCACATGTTGAAGTCGGTCATCTCGTTCACGCGCGGCGTGTAGCTGCCCGGATCGATGTCGTACGCGGCGAGCAGGAACACGAAATCGCGATCGACCGGCATCGTGCCGCGATCCTTCGGATGCACGATGAACATGCCCATCATCCCCATCGCCATCTGCACCATCTCGTCGGCGTGCGGGTGATACATGAACGTGCCGTGCGCTTCGAGCTGGAACTCGTAGACGAAGGTCTTGCCGGGCGGGATATGCGGCTGCGTGAGGCCGCCGACGCCGTCCATCCCGTTCGGCAGCCGCAGCCCGTGCCAGTGGATCGTCGTGTGCTCGGGCAGCCGGTTGGTCACGAAGATGCGGACCTTGTCGCCTTCGACGGCCTCGATCGTCGGGCCGGGCGACTGGCCGTTGTAACCCCACAGGTTCGCGTTCATGCCGGGCGCCATCTCGCGCACGACGGGCTCGGCCGTCAGGTGGAATTCCTTCCAGCCGTTCTTCATCCGCCACGGCAGCGACCAGCCGTTCAGCGTCGCGACGGGCGTGTACGGGCGGCCGTTGGGCGGCACGAGCGGCGGCTGCGTGCCGGTTTTCGCCATCGTCGGCGCGTCGGGCAGCGACGCGGCGCCGGCCCGGCTGACCATCGCCGCGCCAAGCAGCGCGGCGCCCGAGCCGCTGAGAAATTGTCGACGGGACACCATGTCAATGACCTTCCGGATGCGGTTGCGTGGCGGGCGCCGATGGCGCCGCGGGGGTGGAAGCCGGCTGCCGCGCAGCGTCGGCGTCGAATGTGGATGCGGGTGCCGATTCGGCGTCATGCGGTGCGCGCGGCGCGGCGCCCGACGACGGCAACCGGCCGCCGACGGCCATCTGCAGATCGGTTTCGGCGAGCCAGTAGTCCTTCAGCGCATCGATGTAGCCGTTGACCGCGCCGACCTGTTCGCGCGCATCGGTCAGCAGCTCGAACACGCTCGCGAGCATCCCGTTGTAGCGCAGCAGCAGTTCGTCGGAAATCGTCTTGCGCAGCGGCACGACTTCGTCGCGATAGTGCGTCGCGACGTCGTAGCTCGTCACGTACGCCGCGTACGATTCGCGTACTTCGGAGCGGGCATCGATGGCCGTTTTCGCGAGCCGGTTCGCCGATTGCATGTAGACGGCCTCGGCGCGCGCGACCTTCGCGCCGCCCCAGTCGAACAGCGGAATCTCGACGCTGATCTCGTAGCCGTGCTCGTGGCCCTTGCCGGTCTCGTAGTCGTTCACGTAACCGAGCTCGACCGCGTTGACGAAACGCGTGGCCTTGCTCAGGCCGAGCGACGACGCGACGCCCTGCGTCCGCAGCTTCGCCGCCTGGATGTCGAGGCGGTTGCGCATCGCGAAGCGTTCGAGATCGGGCAGATCCGGGCGCGCCTTCGGCAAATCCGGCAGGCGTTCGGGTAGCGCGTATCGCGTGCGTTCGCCCCACAGCCCCATCGCACGCGTGAGCTTCTCGCGTGCGGCGACGGCCTGCTGGCGCGCCTTCGCGTGCTGCGCGACCGCGTCGGCATGAAACGCCTGTTCGCGCGCGTAGTCGAGCCGGCTGAAGTTGCCGGCCTGCCGCATGCGCAGCGCCAGCTCGGCGGCCGCGCTCGCGGCGTCGCGCACCTGCTGCGCATAGTTCGCGGCCTGCTCGGCGGCGACCGCTTCCACGTAGGCCCGGCGCGCATCGGCCGCGACCTTCAGCATCGCATCGGCCGTTTCCAGCCTGGTCTGCTCGAAACGGCGGCGCTCGATCTTCGTTGCAAGCGGCATCGTCAGCAGCGCGAACACGTTCGCCGAGAACGTGCGGCCGAGCGTCAGCTCGCCGTCGCCGGCACGCGTGCGGCTGAATGCGAAGCGCGGGTTCGGCAGCCGGCCGGCCTGCACGAGGTCGGCCTCCGACAGCCCCAGCTCCGCATACGACGCCTGCAGCCCGCGGTTGTTCAGCAGCGCGACCTGCACCGCGTCGTCCATCGACAGCGGCTTGCCGAGCAGTTCCTTCGTCCGCCGGTCGACGGCTTCGCGGTCGGCGTCGGTCCTGACCACCACTGCGTCCTTGCCGATGCGCGCCGATGCGGCGGACGACACGGCGTCGAACCCGTCCTTCGAAAACGTCGTGCAGCCCGCGAGGAACGCCAGCGCGACCACGGCCGCGCCGATCCTCGGCGATATCGCGAACGTCGTCATCGCGCGGCCCCTCCGTGCATCGAATGGGCCGCGCCGTTGCCGGCCGCGCCGCCGGTCGTACGCCCTTTCGCGGGCCGCTCCGTCACGTCCCGGTTCAGTTGCTTCCAGCCCGGGCCTGCATCGTCCCGATACGGCCGGTAGCCGTCGAACGCGGACGTCACGGTGACGTCCGGCACCGACGCGGCGGCGTCCGCCGGATCGGGCAACGGGGTTTGCGCGGGCGCGAGCGACGGCACGAGGGCCGCCGCGCCCATTAGCGCCGCAATGATCAATCGCATGAACATGTCTCGTCGTAAGTCGTCCGGCGCGCCCGAGGCGGCCGCCGGAGTAGAGGGCGGATCGCGGCCGGTCGGCCACGGGCAGGGACTAGGCGGGCATCCGGCGCGGCGGCCGGTCGATGCCGCCGGTCAGGAACGACACGTCCGCAGCCGAAGGCGGCGGCGCGACGATCGTGACGCCGCCGCTCGCCGCGGCCGCCACCGCAGGCGCCCCCGACATGCCCGTGCCGAAGCAGCAGGACACGCACGCGACACACGACGACGCATGCCGCGCGTGGTCGCCGTGATCGGCATGACCATCCTGCGCAGCCGGCATCGCGTGCGACGCCTTCTCCTCATGCGGCGCGGCGACGCTCGCGCACTGCATCGAAACAGCCGCGAACGACTGGATCGGCAGGCTCAGCGCGAGCAACACGACGACGAGGAATGTGCGCCAGTACGACATGGATGCAAAATCGGGCAGACAGCGATCGTTCGGGCCATCGCGGCGCCGCGACGGCGCGCTCCGGGGACAAGACGGTCGCAGCTTATCGCCGCCGCGGTGACGACGGCATGGCCGAAACATGACCGGCTTTTCATGACAATTCCGTCATCCGCCGGTCATCCTGCGCGCACGCGCGACACCGTACGCTCGGCGTTACACTGACCGGCTGGAATCACGGACAGCCTGCCTCACCATGCGGATACTGATAGTCGAAGACGAAGCCAAGATGGCGTCCTACCTGCGGAAGGGCCTGACGGAGGCGAGCTACACGGTCGACGTCGCGGAAAACGGCAAGGACGGGCTGTTCCTCGCATTGCACGAGGATTTCGACCTCGTCGTGCTCGACGTGATGCTGCCGGAGCTCGACGGCTTCGAGGTGCTCAGGCGGCTGCGCGCGCAGAAGCAGACGCCCGTGCTGCTGCTCACGGCCCGCGACGCGATCGAGGACAAGGTCGCCGGGCTCGAACTCGGCGCCGACGATTACCTGCTCAAGCCGTTCGCGTATGCCGAATTCCTCGCCCGTATCCGCTCACTGCTGCGGCGCGCACCGCGCAACGTGCGCGACGTCCTGCACGTCGCCGATCTGGAAATCGACCTGCTCAAGCGCCGCGTGCGGCGCGCCGACGCCCGCATCGACCTGACCGCACAGGAATTCGCGCTGCTGCAGCTGCTCGCGGAACGCGAAGGCGAGGTGCTGACGCGCACCTTCATCACGTCGCAGATCTGGGACATGAATTTCGACAGCGACACGAACGTCGTCGATGCGGCGATCAAGCGCCTGCGCGCGAAGATCGACAACGCTTACGAGAAGAAGCTGATCCACACGATCCGCGGCATGGGCTACGTGCTCGAGGATCGTTCGTGACCGCGCGCCCCGCGTCGTATTCGCTGCTGCGGCGCCTGACGCTCGCGTTCGCCGCCGTCGCGGCGCTCGTGTTCGCGCTGACCGGCGCGTATCTCTATCGTTCGCTGTCCGCCGAACTGACGCGGCGCGACGACATCGAGATCTCCGCCAAGCTCAACCAGTTCCTGCAACTGGCACGCGCCAGCGGCTCGACGGCCGCGCTGCGCGCCGACCCGGCCGTGTTCCATGACGTGCTGCTGTCACATCCGGGCGTCTATCTCGGCATCTACGATGCGCGACACCAGCCGCTCGTCGAGCATTCCGACGAAGCCGGCAACACGCTCGCATCGGTGATCTCGGCGCCGCATCCGGCTGGCAGCGCCGCTGGGCCGTTCACGTGCGCGCCGCCCGGCATCGGCACGTCGCGCTGCGTGTACGCGCGCGAAACGCTGCCGTCCGGCGAAGCGATCGAGGTCGCGCTCGCGCGCACCGCGGCCGATCGGCAGTCGCTGCTCGAAAGCTATCGTGTCGATATCTGGCTCGCGGCGGCCGTCGGCGCGCTGCTGGTCGGCGCGCTCGGCTACGCGGTCGCGTCGCGCGGCCTGCGCCCGGTCGAAAGCCTCGGCCGGCAGACATCGCGCATCGAGGCGCACAACCTGAACGCACGCCTCGACGCGCGCGGCGGCCCGGTCGAATTGCGCGAGTTCGCCACGTCGGTGAACCGGATGCTCGACCGCCTCGAACGCGCGTTCGTGCGGCTGTCGCAGTTCTCGTCCGATCTCGCGCACGACATGCGCACGCCGCTCGCGAACGTGATCAGCTCGTCGCAGATCACGCTGTCGCGCGCCCGCACCGTCGACGAATACGAAGCGCTGATCGAGTCGAACATCGAGGAATGCGAACGGCTGCAGCGGATGATCGAGAACATGCTGTTTCTCGCGCGCACCGACAATGCACGGCAGCACCTGAAGACCGCCGAACTGGACGCGGGCAGCGAACTGCGCCGGCTCGCGTCGTATTTCCAGGCGTTGGCCGACGAGGCCGGCGTGCGCATCGACGTGCATGGCGAAGCGCCGGTCGTCGCCGACGCGACGCTGTTCCGGCGTGCGGTCAGCAACCTCGCGTCGAATGCGCTCGAACACGCGCACGCCGCGTCGACGATCGAGCTGGCCGTGTCCGTACAACGCGGCTACGCGGTCGTCGAAGTCACGAACCGCGGCGCCGCGATTCCGCCCGAACAGGTCGAGCGGATCTTCGAGCGGTTCTACCGGATCGATTCGTCGCGGCACGGCGCGGCGCGCAACGCGGGGCTCGGGCTCGCGATCGTGAAGTCGATCATGGAGCTGCATCGCGGCAAGGTGGAGGTCGCGAGCCGCGACGGGCGCACGACGTTCGCGCTTTACTTTCCGCGCGGCACTGATCGTTAGCGCGTGCGCCGCCGCGTCGTGCGGCTAGCGATCCTGCACCGTGCCGAACGACGTGCGAACGCACACGAGCAGCGCGATGGTCGCCGCGCTGAACACCGCCCCCGCGTAGAACGTGGCAGCAGCACCGGCCCGGTCCCACAGGAAGCCCGCGACGACGCTCGATACGAGCGTCACGATGCCGCTGACCAGGTTGAACACGCCGAACGCCGTCCCTCTCAATTCGGCCGGCGCGGCATGCGCGACCATCGTCGCGAGCAGCCCTTGCGTCATGCCCATATGGAGCCCCCACAGCGCGACGCCGACGAGCACGGCCGGCCAGTGCGCGCCGTGCGCCAACACGATATCGGCGGCGATCAGCATGACGAGCCCGACCACCATCAGTGTCGTGTGGCTCGTCGTATCGGCGAGCTTGCCGAACGGGTAAGCGGACAACGCGTACACGACGTTCATCGCGACCATCACGAGCGGCACGAGCGCGACGGGCACGCCGCTGCCCATCGCGCGCAGCACCAGGAACGCCTCGCTGAAACGCGCGAGCGCGAACACGCCGCCGACGGCCACGACCCACCAGTAGCGGGCGCCGAGTTGCGCGACGACCTCGCGGCGGATCGGATTGACGCGCGGCTCGCCCGGCGCACGCGCCGGTTCGTCGATGCCGAACGCGAGCAGCGCCACGGCGAGCACGCCCGGGATCACGGCCAGCCAGAACGCGAGGCGGAAATCGTCGCGCCACACCAGCATGATGACGACGGCCAGCAGCGGCCCGAGGAACGCGCCGACCGTGTCGAGCGACTGGCGCAACCCGTACGCGGCGCCGCGCAGGTGAACGGGCGTGACGTCGGCGACGAGCGCATCGCGCGGCGCGCCACGAATCCCCTTGCCGACGCGATCGACGATGCGTGCGGTCACCACGACGCCGATCGTCGGCGCGATCGCGAACAGCGGCTTGCTGAGCGCGCCGAGCGCGTAGCCGGCCACCGCGAGCCATTTGCGATTGCGCAGATAGTCGCTCAGCGTGCCGGAGAACACCTTGACGACCGGCGACGTCGCCTCGGCGATCCCCTCGATCAGGCCGATCGTCGTCGCGCTCGCGCCGAGCCCCGCCATCAGGAACATCGGCAACAGGCTGTGGATGATTTCGGACGACACGTCCATCAGCAGGCTGACACAGCCGAGCACCCACACGCTGCGTGGAATCTGCCGAAGAATGCCGGTCGATGAGTCGGTCTGCATGGGTCGCTCCGGTTCAGGAATCCAGACGTCGAATGCCTGTGATGCTACTGCAGTCCCGTGACACGACCGCACGCCGTGCGTGCGCGCCCGCTATTCCGCCGTATCGCGCCGAAGTTTCGCCTGACGGCGCGTGCGGTCGTTGAGGATCTGGTGCCGGCGATGGTCGGTCAGTTTCTTCCAGTCGCGCGCCTCGTCGCGGGTGCGCAGGCAACCGACGCAAAAGCCCGTGCGGCCGTCGAACGCGCACAGCTCGATACACGGCGATTTCACGGCCACGATCAGGCCGCCTTCGCGGGCGTCAGCACTTCGACGGTCACGTGCGACACGCCGTCGAAGCCCGCGACCAGCGCATGGTAGAAACGTGCATCGCGCGCGGTGTCGGCCGATTCGACCGACACGATCGCGCTCATGTGCCCGGGCCCCACGCGCCACACATGGAGATCGTTGACCGTGTCGCCGAGCGCCTCGATCGCGCGGCGGACGTTGTCCGTCAGCTTGCGATCGACGTTGACGTCGAGCAGGATCCTGCCCGTATCGCGCATCAGCCCGTACGCCCAGTTGGCGATCACCAGCGCACCGACGATGCCCGCGAGCGGGTCCATCCAGACCCATCCGAACGCGCGCGCGAGCAGCAGGCCGACGATCGCCAGCACCGATACGGCCGCGTCGGCGATCACGTGAACGTAGGCCGACCGGATGTTGTGGTCGTGATGCGCGGCCGAGTGCGAACCGTGAGCATGATGCGCGTGGTGCGCGTCGTCGTGGTCATGATCATGGTCATCGTGGCGGTCGTGCCCGTGCGCATGGTGATGGCCGTGACCATGCCCGTGATGGTGGTCGCCGCTGAGCAGCCACACGCTCGCGAGGTTCACGGCAAGCCCCAGCACCGCAATCGGAATCGCTTCGCCGAAGTGAATCGGCACCGGCGCCAGCAGGCGCGCGATCGCCTCATAGCCGATCAGCACCGCGATCATCGCCAGCACGATCGCGCTCGTGAAACCAGCGAGGTCGCCGAGCTTGCCGGTGCCGAACACGAAACGCGGATCGTCGGCATGCCGGCGCGCATAGGTATAGGCCAGCGCGGCGATCAGCATCGCGCCCGCATGCGTCGACATGTGCAGCCCGTCGGCGACCAGCGCGAGCGAGCCGAACAGCGTGCCGCCGACGATCTCGGCGATCATCATCGCCGTACACAGGCCGATGACCATCCACGTCTTCCGCTCGTTGCGCGCGTGTGCGGCGCCCAGAAATGCGTGGCTGTGCGCGCCGCCCGCCGCCGCGCCGTCGAATTCGTTCATGTTTGCATCCGGTTACTTGAAATAGCTGTGCACGACCTCGATCAGCTGCTCGGTCGCGCTGCCCTCGTGCGCATCGGGCGTGTCCGCATCGACGAGATGCGACCGGATGTGGTCTTCCAGCACGACGGCCAGCAGGCCGTTCATCGCGCCGCGGCAGCTCGTGATCAGTTGCAGCACGTCGTTGCAGCCGCGCTCTTCTTCCAGCGCCCGCTCGATCGCTTCCACCTGTCCCTTGATACGGCGCACGCGGTTCAGCAGCTTCTGTTTCTCGCGGACGGTATGACTCATCGCTGGGCTCCTGTATAGGGTAGGGGAGTATATCTCCGGAAGGCTGCCCCTATAGGGTGGAGGGGTATATTTTTTTCGAGACGAAGGCTTGTCGAAAGAAAACCGCTCGGCTAGACTGCTCTCCGTCTTTGGGGAGTAGCCTGCTTTCCGCCCCCGGAAAGCGAACGCGTCAACACACTCGGCCTGCGGCCGTGGCGCGTTCGGCCCGATCGGCTTGGCGAGACCATCGGCACATCGCGTCGTTCCTGGTCGGACGTCGGCGGATGTGTCATGGTTCGTCAGCGTCCGACCACGGAGTCCCCATGTTCCTCCCTGCTCGCCTTGCCCACGCCACCGCTGCCTGCGGAGGTGCCGCATGACCTTCATGTTTGTCGAACTGGCGTTCATGCTGGTCGTGATCCTCGTCGCGGCCGAAGTCTTCACCAATGCGCTCGAACATCTCGGCGAACGCCTGAAGATTTCCGAAGGCGTGACCGGCTCGCTGTTCGCGGCCGTCGGCACCGCGCTGCCCGAAACGATGGTGCCGCTGCTCGCGCTGGCCGGCGGCACGTCGAACCAGGCCGTGAACGAGGAGATCGGCGTCGGCGCGATTCTCGGCGCGCCGCTGATGCTCGCGACGCTCACCACGTTCCTGATGACGCTCGCCGTGATCCGCACGCGCGGGCTGCGCGGCACGATCACGCCGGAACGCACCGGCTTCGTGCGCGACATGAACACGTTCCTCGCCGCGTTCTCGCTGGCGACCGTCGCGATGTTCGTTCCGCATCACAACTGGGCCGTACGCGCGCTGCTCGCCGCGATGCTGGTCGGGCTCTACGTGATGTACGTCGTGATGACGTTCCGTGCATCGACCGGGCTCGTCGATGCCGGGCACGGCACCGAGGCGCCGCACGCGATGTTCCTGTCGCGCATCGGCCTGCCGACCAACCTGGCGACGATCGTGCTGCAACTGCTGATCGGCGTCGCGCTGCTGGTGGGCGGGGCGAAGGGCTTCATTCACGGCGTGGAAGGCGTGTCGCACGTGCTCGGCGTGTCGGCGCTGCTGCTGTCGCTGATCATCGTGCCGATCGCGACGGAACTGCCGGAGAAGGTCAACAGCGTGCTGTGGATCCGCCGCCGGAAGGACACGCTCGCGTTCGGCAACATCACCGGCGCGATGGTGTTCCAGGGCACGCTGCTGCCGGCGATCGGCATCATGCTGACGCCGTGGGAGCCGCGCCCCGAAGTGCTGACCGGCGTGATCATCACGCTCGCGGCAGCGGCCTGGCTGCGCATCAATGCGCGCACGCGCGGGCTCGCGATCTGGGCGTTGCTCGCGAACGGCGCGGGTTATGTGGGGTATCTGGCGGTGACGCTGGCGCGCTAAACGCCGGTCGGGCGCGCCGGCCGACCAACACGTCGGCGCGGCGCGCTTCACGGCGCCGGATGCGGGCGGCGGCTGCGACGCCCGCATCCCGCCGATCAGGAACCCTTGACGAGTTTGACGATCGTCAACGTGCCGTCGACCTTCTCGATCCGCACCTTGACCTGGTCGCCCGCATGCGCTTGCGCGAGCATCGCCGCATCCTTCGCCTTGAACGCCATCGTCATCGGCGGCATCCCGACGTTCTGCAGCGCGCCGTGCTTCAACGTGATCTTGCCGCTCGCGGCATCGACCTTCTTCACTTCGGCGTCGGTCAGCGCGGCGTTCGATTCCGCCGCGCCGTCCGACGACATCTTCATGCCGGACATGTCCATGTTCGACATCTCGCCGGCGGCAAGCGCCGGTACCGCGAAAGCACTCAGCGCGACGACAGCGGTTGCAGCAGCGATCAATTGATTCATCTTCATCGTGATTCTCCGGTGGGAAGGGATGGCACGTTCGTGCCGGAAGGAACTGCCTCGGAATGCCGCGCTCGGCCCGCGCTTCGCGCACGACGGCGCTGCAGCAGAAGCCACGCGGCGGGAATGACGAACATCGACAGCAGCGGCGCCGTGACCATGCCGCCGACCATCGGCGCGGCGATGCGCTGCATGACTTCGGAACCGGCGCCGTGGCCGATCATGATCGGCACGAGGCCGGCGAGCACGACGGCGACCGTCATCGCCTTCGGCCGCACGCGCAGCACCGCGCCTTCGCGAATCGCGTCGAGCAGCAACGCATCGGTCAGCGGTTCGCCGGCATCGAGCCGGCGCTGCAGCGCGCCCTTCAGGTACAGCAGCATCACCACGCCGAATTCGGCCGCCACGCCCGCCAGTGCGATGAACCCGACCGACGTCGCGACGGACACCGCATGGCCGAGCGCCCATACGAGCCAGAATCCGCCGACCAGCGCGAACGGCACCGTCGACATCAGCAGCAACGCGTCGGCCGCCGAATCGAACGTGACGAACAGCAGCACGAAGATCACGACGAGCGTGACGGGCACGACGGTACGCAACGTCGCCGCCGCGCGTTCGAGATACTCGAACTGTCCCGACCACGCGATCGAATAGCCGGGCGGCAACGCGACCTGCCGCGCGACGGCCTGCTGCATCGCACGAACCGCCGTGCTGAGGTCGACACCGCGGAGATCGACGTACACGTAGCCGGACAGCCGTGCGTTCTCGCTGCGGATCATCGGCGGCCCGTCGGCGATCGCGACACGCGCGACGTCGCCGAGGCGAATCTGCGCGCCGCGCGCGGTGACGACCGGCAGTTGCCGCAAGTTGTCGAGCGAATCGCGGATCTCGCGTGGATAGCGGATGTTGATCGGGAAACGCTCGCGCCCGGCGATCACTTCGCCGACGTCCTCGCCGCCGATCGCCGACGACACGACCGACTGGATATCCGCCACCGACAGCCCGTAACGCGCGGCGGCGAGCCGATCGATGTCGACGTCGACGTAGCGGCCGCCGTTCAGCCGCTCCGCGAGCGCGGACGTCACGCCCGGCACGCGCTTCACGGCGGCCTCGACCTGCGTCGCGATCGCGTCGATTCCCGTCAGGTCCGGCCCGGAAATCTTCACGCCGACCGGCGTCTTGATCCCGGTGGACAGCATGTCGAGCCGGTTGCGGATCGGCGGCACCCATACGTTCGACAGGCCCGGCACCCTCACCGTCCGGTCGAGTTCGTCGACGAGCTTCTCCGGCGTCATGCCCGGCCGCCATGTACTGCGCGGCTTGAAGCGGATCGTCGTCTCGAACATCTCGAGCGGCGCGGGGTCGGTCGCGGTATCGGCGCGACCCGACTTGCCGAACACCGTGTCGACCTCGGGCACGGTCTTGATCAGCCGGTCGGTCTGCTGCAGCAGTTCGCTCGCCTTGTCCGCCGAGATGCCCGGCAGCGCGGTCGGCATGTACAGCAAGTCGCCTTCGTCGAGCGGCGGCATGAATTCGCCACCGAGCCGCGACAACGGCACGGCCGTCAGCACGAGCGCGACGACTGCCACGCCGATCGCGGCCCACGGGCGCCGCAACGTCGCTTCGAGCAGCGGCCGGTACAGGCGGATCAGCACGCGATTGATCGGGTTCGCGTGCTCGTGCGGAATGCGGCCGCGCACCAGATAGCCCATCAGCACCGGCACCAGCGTCACCGACAACCCGGCGGCGGCCGCGATCGTATAGGTCTTCGTGAACGCCAGCGGCGCGAACAGCTTGCCCTCCTGCCCTTCCAGCGAAAACACCGGAACGAACGACAGCGTGATGATCAGCAGCGAGAAGAACAGCGCGGGCCCGACTTCCGCCGCCGATGCCGCGACGAGCTCCCAGCGACGCGCGGCGGTGATCGGCTCGCCCGGATGCGCGTGGTCGTACGCTTCCAGATGCTTGTGCGCGTTCTCGATCATTACGATCGCCGCGTCGATCATCGCGCCGATCGCGATCGCGATCCCCCCGAGCGACATCAGGTTCGCATTCACGCCCTGGTAGCGCATCACGATGAACGCGACCAATACGCCGAGCGGCAGCGACAGGATCGCGACCAGCGCGCTGCGCAGATGGAACAGGAATACCGCGCAGACGACACCGACGATGACGAATTCCTCGATCAGCTTGTCCGTCAGGTTGTCGACCGCGCGCGCGATCAGTTGCGATCGGTCGTAGGTCGTGACGATCTCGACGCCGGCAGGCAGCGAACGCTTGAGGTCGGCGAGCTTCGCCTTCACCGCGTCGATCGTCGTCAACGCGTTCTTGCCCGAGCGCATCACGACGACGCCGCCCGTCACTTCGCCCTGCCCGTTCAGTTCCGCGATACCGCGCCGCATCGCCGGGCCGACCTGGATGCGTGCGACGTCGCCGAGCAAGACCGGCGTGCCGGTGTCGTCGGTGCGCAGCACGACGTGACGGAAATCGTCGAGCGTGCGCAGGTAGCCGGACGACCGCACCATGTACTCCGACTCGGCCAGCTCGACGACCGAGCCGCCGGAGGCCTGGTTGGCCTTGCCGAGCGCCTCCGCGACCGCCGCCTGCGTGATGCCGTATGCACGCAGCTTGTCCGGGTCCAGCACGACCTGGTACTGGCGCACCATGCCGCCGATACTCGCGACTTCGGAGACGTCCGGCACGGCCTTCAGTTCGAACTTCAGGAACCAGTCGTTGAGCGCGCGCAACTGGCCGAGATCGTGACGGCCGGTGCGATCGACGAGCGCGTACTCGTATACCCAGCCGACACCGGTCGCATCGGGCCCAAGCGACACGGTCGCGCCCGCCGGCAGGCGGCTCTGCACCTGGCTCAGGTATTCGAGCACGCGCGAGCGCGCCCAGTACGGATCGGTGCGGTCGTCGAACAGCACGTAGACGAACGCGTCGCCGAACGACGAGTACGCACGCACGGTTTTCGCGCCGGGCACGCCGAGCAGCGTCGTCGTCAGCGGATAGGTCACCTGATCCTCGACAACCTGCGGCGCCTTGCCCGGATACGACGCCTTCACGATCACCTGCGTGTCCGACAGGTCGGGCAATGCGTCGAGCGGTGTCTGCCGCAGCGAATGCACGCCCCATGCCGCGAGCAGCACGGTGGCCAGCAGCACCAGAAACCGGTGATGGACGGACCAGTGAATGATGCGCGCGATCATCGCTCACCTCCCTGCGGCTCGACCTTCGTCAGCCGGTAGCCGTCGTCGGTCTGCGTGAACGCGAAACGCACGGTCTGCCCCGGCTTCACGTCCGGAAACGCGCGCACCGACGGCTTGCCGAACGCCATCGTCATCGCGCCCCAGCCGAGCGCCGGCACCGGCTGATGCGAGAACGTGATGTCGTCGGCGGTGACCTTCTCCACCTTGCCGGTGGTTTCGTACACCGGCGCGCTTGCCGTCGCGGACGATGCGGCCGAGCTTGCGCCTGCCGCCCGCTCCAGCCGCGGCAGCACGCTTTTCAGGCTGGCTTCCGAATCGATCAGGAACTGCCCCGATGCGACAACCGTATCGCCTTCGTTCAGCCCGCCGAGCACTTCCGTGTCGCCGCCGACGTCGTTGCCGACCGTCACCGACACCGGCTGGAGCCGGCCGTCGCCGAGCTTCACGATGACGATCGTGCGCTGGCCGGTCGCGATCACGGCCTCGGACGGCACGAGCAGGCGCGACACCGTCTCCCTCGCGGCGACCCGCACGCGCATCAGCATGCCGGGCGTGAGCTTCAGCGATGCGTTGTCGATCTCCACGCGCGCCTGCAGCGTGCGGCTGCCCGTGCTGATGCCGGGCAGCACTTCGCGGATGCGTCCGCTGAAATGCCGGGCCGGATCGCCCGCGAACGTCGCGTCGACCGACATTCCCGGCCGCACGTTCAAAGCGAGCGCTTCCGGCACCTCGACGATCAGCCACAGCGTCGCCAGCCCGGCGATCTTCGCGAGCGTCTGGCCGGGCGCGACCATCGCGCCGTCGCGCACGTTCAGCTCACTGACGACGCCCGTCTCCGGCGCGCTCAGCACGACGTGCGTCTGGGCGCGGCCGGTGCGATCGAGAGTCGCGATCATCCCGTCCGGAATCGACAGCGCGCGCATTCGTGCGCGCGCCGCATCGAGCAGGTTGCCGTCCATGCCGCCGCGCTTCAGCGCGAGATATTCCTCCTGCGGCGCGAGCCAGTCGGGTACGAACAGCGATGCGACCGGCGCACCCTTCGCGATGCGCTGCATCGGCGCGCGTGCATACAGATGGTCGATGTAGCCCGTGACGCGCGACTGCACGACCTCCACGCGCGCTTCGTCGAACTGCGTGGTGCCCACCGCGTCGAAGCCGGCCGCCGTCTGCTGCCGACGCACGGTCGCATAGCGGATGCCGAGGTTCTGCTGCAGGCCCGGATCGATCCGGATGCCTGTCGCGCCACCGCCTTCGTCCGCATAGACCGGCTGCAACTGCATGTCCATGAACGGCGATTTGCCCGGCTTGTCGAAGTGCTGGTTCGGCACCATCGGGTCGTGCCAGTACAGCACCTTGCGTGCGGCCTGCTGAGCCGGTACACCCGACGGTATGCCCGACGGCGCAGCGGCGGGCATGGCGGCCGTCGCCGCGCCGCTCGTCGCATGGCGAACGCCCGCGAAATAGCCAGCGCCGACGAGCACCGCGCCAGCGGATGCGATCAGCGCCGCACGCATCAGTGATTGCCTTGTCATGAGCGTCTCCTTCACTGCGCGGCGGCCATTGCCGACGGCACGACCTGATATTCGAGCTGTGCCCAGGTCTGCGACACGTCGCGCCTGAGATCGAGCACCTGTAATTGCGCTTCGAGTTGCGCACGTCGCGCGGCGAACGTGTCGGCGAGCGACCCCGTGCCGGCCCGGTACGCCGCCGTCGCGAGCTGCACGCGCTGGTCGGCGGCCGGCAACAGCGCGGCGCTGAGGTTCGCGATGCGTTCGCGGCCGCTCGCCAGCATGTCGGATTGCGTGCGGATGTCGGCCTGTACCTGGCGCAGCGTGTCCTCGTACATCAGGCGCGCCTTCGTCGCGAGCGCGGCCTTTTCGGCGACGTCGCGGTTCTGGCGATTCTTGCGATTGAGCGGCAGCGGAATCGAGACGCCGACCGACACCATGTTCGAATACGCGCCACCGCGCTGCTGGTACGCGATTTCCCACGTCCAGTTGGGGCTGCGCTCGCTGTTCGCGACCGCGGCGTCGGCTTCGGCCACCGCGATGTCGTCCGCGGCGGCGACGAGCGCTGGCTGCGACAGGCGCAGTTCGTCCGGCGGCAACGACGATACGAAGGATTCGGGCGCGGGCGGCGTACCGGCCACGTCCATCACGGGCACCGCCGTCCAGCGGGCCAGCGCGATGAGCGCGGTGCGATACGCCTGCTGTGCCTTGAGCACCTGGTCCTGCGTCTGCGCGAGCATCGCGCGGGCCTGCACGACGTCGCCCGCGCTCGCCTTCGCGCCGCGATACGATGCCTGCGTCGCGTCGAGTTCATGGTTCATGTGGCCGAGCAGCGCCTGCTGAAGCGCGAGCGCCTGCTTCGCATAGACGGCATCGAGCCAGGCCGTCGCGGTCTGCCGGCGCACGGCCGCGAGCTGCACGAGATAGCCGGCGCGCTCGCGGCCGACCTGCTCGTCGGCCAGCGCGGTACGCAGCCGCCGCTTGTCGCCGGACACCCATTCCTGCTCGATGCCGATGCGGCGCATCGTCATGAAGTCTTGGCCGACGGTGAAGCGCTGCCCGCCGTTGACCGGCAGGTTGTCGATGCCGGCCTTGAGCATCGGGTCCGGCAACTGGCCGGCCTTGACGGCCGCTTCGGAACGCGCGAGCACGGAAGCCTGCGCGGCCTGCATCGACGCGGAACGATCGGTGGCGGACTGCAGCGCGGCGTCCAGCGTCAGCGGCGACGGTTGCGCGTGAACGGCGCCCGCCACCAGCAGCGCGGCCCACGGTACGGGCGCGCGCCGACCTGCACGCGGCATGCGCAGCGTGCGGAAAACGAATGACATGGTGTAACCCCAAATCGGAATCCAAAGGGATTCCACGTCCTGCGCGCAGGACGAACCTCACCGCGTGCGCGGCGAACCGGTCAAATCGGGATCAGTTGATGCGTGGCGGGCGCCACAACCCGTTCGGGTCGCGAGCTGGGACGGACTGCGTGTAGTGGAAGACGATCGTGCTGGCGAATGCAGCGGGACGGTTGACGTCGGCGCGGGCGGCCGGGTGGTAGAGACTGCCGAACTGGCATTGGGCCGTCACCTTGCAGGCCATGCCCTTGGCTTTGGCCTTCGCGTGATCGGCGGATGGCGGCTGCATCGAATCGCAATCGCTCATCTCGGCGGACATGGCCATGTTCATGCCCGTGTCCGCGTCCATCGACATCGTGTGCTGCATCGGACATTCACCGGTCAGGCCGCTGGCTGCCAGCCCCGTGATGGGCAGCACCGCGCACAGCAGCAGCAGGATGAAGGTCCGAAGCAGTTTCATGGCGGCGATTATAGCGCGCACTGTTGCGGCATGGCGCGGCGTCGCTACGGCGAAACGACGCGCCCTCTCCGCTGCGGCGGCTGCGCGTCATCGCAACAGCTTGTCCGCCGCGAGCACCGCCTGCACCGCCGGCCGCTCCCGCACTCGCTCGTACCACGCACGCAGATGCGCATGCCGGCTCAGGTCGATATCCGCGTTGTACACCGAGCGCATCCAGTCGGCCTTGCCCCAGCCGGTCAGCGCGAACAGGTACGCATCGGCGACGGTGAACGTATCGCCGGTCAGGAACGTCCTGCCGTCGAGCTGGCGGTCGATCCATGCGAAGCGGCCGTCTAGCTTCCGCCGCACGGGCTCGACGTACTTCCCCGCCTGTACCGCATACAGCAGCGGGATGAAACCCTTGTGGATCTCGGTGCCGAGAAAGTTCAGCCATTCCATCAGCCGGTAGCGCGCGAGCGTGCCGTAAGCGGGCGCGAGCGCGGCGTCCGGGCGCTGGTCCGCGAGATACTGCGCGATCACCGGCCCTTCGCGCAGCATCGTGCCGTCGTCGAGTTCGAGCAGCGGCACGTAGCCGAGTTCGGTCACGTCGTAGTAATCGCGGCCGCCTTCGACGACATGCTTGCGCGCATCGACCTTGACGATCTCGGCGTCGATATCGGCTTCGCGCAGCACGATGCAGATCGCCTGCGAACAGCTGCCGGGAGCGTGATAGAGCTTCATATGTTTCCTTCGTGGGTTGTCCATGTATCGATTCGCCGCGACGCGGGCGCTAATATCTCGCATCGGCGCATGGCTGAGAAGACGGCAGTCGTTTGTGCCGTAGTCACAAAAAATTTACCGACCAGGATTCGGCGCAATGAAAACGAGTGCGACAGGATGTTCCGTTGAAGAAGCGATGCGCATGCTCGGCGGCCGCTGGCGGCTGCTGCTGGTGTCGTATCTGCTCGACGGGCCGCGCCGCTTCAGCGACCTGCGGCGCGACATGCCGGGCATCTCGCAGCGCATGCTGACGCTCGACCTGCGTGCGCTGGAAGACGCGGGGCTCGTGCGGCGAACCGTCTATCCGGAAGTGCCGGTGCGCGTCGAGTACGATCTCACCGCGGACGGCGAGCGGCTGCGGCCGGTGGTCGACGTGATGCGCGAATTCGGGCTGTGGCTGAAAGCGCGCGACGCGCACGCCGACGCAATGCCCGACACCGCGGCTGAGACCGAAACGACGATGTATGCTCACAAATAACCCTTCGGCAGGAACTACGTTCATCAGTTGCTCCGAGAAACCCCGTACTTCAGGACGGGGAAGAAAGGCGTGCTGTTGACAGACAGCTTCTTCCACGGGATAGGATCACCTACATGATTCTTGTCTATCGCTACCGGGTGAAGTCGCTCAACGGACTGCTCAACAAGCAGAGCCGTGTGGTGAACTACGTCTGGAACTTCTGCAACGACACACAGAAGCACGCGCTGAAGTGGAACAAGAAGTGGCCGACCGGTTTCGACTTGAATGTGCTCACGACCGGCAGCAGCAAGGAACTCGGCATTCACTCCGGCACGGTCAACGCGACGTGCGAGCAATATGCGAAGTCGCGCAGTCAGCGCCGTCGGCCCTACCTGCGCTACCGCGGCAGGAAATCGTTGGGCTGGGTGCCGCTGAAGGGCCGTGACCTGAAGCGCGAGGGTGACGCGTTCCGTTTCGCCGGCAGCACGTTTCGCGTGTTCAACAGCCGACCGCTTCCCGAAGGCAAGATCAAGGACGGGACCAACTTTGCGCAGGATGCACGCGGCAACTGGTTTCTCAACATCGTGATCGAGATGCCGGATGTGCAGGCCCGCCCGATCCGTTCCGGCGTCGGCATCGATCTCGGCCTGAAAGACTTCGCCACACTTTCGACCGGAGAGAAGCTGCCCAATGACCAGTTCGGTCGGCGCGCGGCGGAGAAGCTGGCGAAAGCGCAGCGAGCACGCAAGCACAAGCGGCATATCGCGAAGCTGCACGCCAAGGTCGCGAACTCCCGCGCCGACTTCCAGCACAAGCTCGCGCTCGATCTGGTGCGGCGCTTCGATTACATCGCGGTCGGCAACGTGTCGGCGGTCAAACTCGCCAGAACCAGGATGGCGAAGAGCGTCTACGACGCATCCTGGTCGTCCTTCCGAAACAAGCTCCGTTACAAAGCGATCGCGCACGGAGCCACGTTCGAGGAAGTGGACGAAAGCGGTTCTACCCAGTCCTGTTCGTCGTGCGGGTCGAAAGACAGCACGACGCGGCCGAAAGGTATCGCGGGACTGAGAATAAGAGAGTGGGCCTGCAGTAGATGTGGTGTCGAGCATGATCGAGATACCAACGCTGCGTTGAACATTCTCCGATGCGGACGTGCATCGCCAGGTGTGGGAATCCTCTCTCTTTCGGGAGAGGAGGACGTCAAGGAACTTCACGCTACCGTCGGCACGGCCACGTCCGACCTCGACGACGACGAAAGCTTCGCCAATATCTACTGTCACGATGCGGAGCAGGACTATTGCTTCGCGCTGTCGCGCTTTCCGGACGATGCGCGGATCGAAGTGATGGTGCGCAACCAGCTCAACGTGCGCGTCAAGGATCTGTCGGTGTGTCTGACCGACGACACGATCGATGTCGAGATCGAACCGGGCATCGCCGCGCGGCTCGACGGCCAGACGCGTTACGTGATCCATCTCGCGCCCGGTCAGTACGATCCGGGCACGCTGCGCGCTGCGTTGAAGGAGATCTTCGTCGGCAAGAGCGGCTATCGCGACGACAGCACGGGCGGCTGACCGTTCGCCTGCTTGCGCTCTTTCGTGACGACGCCGGTCCGCGCCTGTCGGCACGTTCCCATATATTGAACGGCAAACGTCCCATTAATAGGGATGTCTGCCCAAATGTTGACGCACGCCGCGCCACGGCTCTAACGTTCGCCCAATGCCATTCGATTCGGCCGCCTCGTTCGCGAGCGCCGGCGGAACATAGAACACAGGAGACGACCGTGGGCCAATCCGCGTCACGCACCCATGCCAACCCGCCGGAGCGGCCATCCGCGCACCCCGGCGCCTTACCCGAATCCCGATCCGCCGCCCGCGCGACAGCGACCGCCACCACGCCGCCGAGCCGCAAGCGGCTGCTGATTCTCGCGCTGCTGTTCGTCACCGTCGTGATCAACTATCTCGACCGCAGCAACCTGTCGATCGCGGCGCCCGAGCTGTTCAAGGAACTGAACATCGATCCGGTTCGCGCGGGCCTCGTGTTCTCCGCGTTCGGCTGGACCTATGCGCTGATGCAGATTCCGGGCGGCTGGCTCGTCGACAAGGTCTCGCCGCGCGTGCTGTATGCGGGCGCGCTCGCACTGTGGTCGGCCGCGACGCTGCTGCTCGGCTTCGCCGGTTCGTTCGTCGGGCTGATCGTGCTGCGCCTCGCGGTGGGCGCGCTCGAAGCGCCGGCCTACCCGATCAACAACCGCGTGGTGACGACGTGGTTCCCGACCCGCGAACGCGCAAGCGCGATCGGCGGCTACACGTCGGGCCAGTTCGTCGGCCTCGCGTTCCTCACGCCGATGCTCGCGTGGCTGCAGGTGCATCTCGGCTGGCACATGGTGTTCGTCGCGACCGGCCTCGCCGGCATCGCGTGGGCCGCGATCTGGTACGCGGTATATCGCGAGCCGCGCGCGTTGCGCGGCGTCAACGCGGCCGAAATCGCGCTGATCCGCGACGGCGGCGGCCTCGTCGATCTGGAGGACCGCGTCGCGGCGCGCAGCGAACGCGCGCCGTCGACGTGGCGCGACCTCGGCGTCGTGCTCGGCCGGCGCAAGCTGTGGGGCATCTACCTCGGCCAGTTCGCGCTGAACTCGACGCTGTGGTTCTTCCTCACGTGGTTCCCGACCTACCTCGTCAAGTATCGCGGAATGGACTTCATCAAGTCGGGCTTCCTCGCGTCGTTGCCGTTCCTCGCCGCGTTCGTCGGCGTGCTGTGCTCGGGCGTGCTGTCGGACTGGCTGATGCGGCGCGGCGCATCGCAGGGCTTCGCGCGCAAGCTGCCGATCATCTCGGGGCTGCTGATCTCGACCTGCATCATCGGCGCGAACTACGTGAGCTCGAGCGGCTGGGTAATCGCGTTCATGACGATCGCATTCTTCGGCAACGGCTTCGCGTCGATCACGTGGTCGCTCGTGTCGGGGCTCGCGCCTGCACGGCTGCTCGGCCTCACGGGCGGCGTGTTCAACCTGGTCGGCAACCTGTCCGCGATCGCGACGCCGATCGTGATCGGGCTGCTGGTCGACGGTGCGGACTTCTCGCACGCGATCACCTACATCGCCGCGATGGCGCTCGCAGGCAGCCTGTCGTACGGGCTGCTCGTCGGCAAGGTCGAGCGCATCGACGCCTGAGCGCCACAACGGCGGCCCACGCGTGCCGCCGTGCCGCCCTGTCGACCGTCGCCCGCGCGTCGCGTCAGAACCGCATGAACCCGTCGCGCGCAAGGTCGTGCGGATTGCCGGCCACGTAGTCGAGCGCGCACGCGTCGGTATCGATGCCGACGGTCAGCAGCGTTTCCCAGCGCTCGGTGTCGGGCATCGACCGATCCGGGTGGAAACACACCACGGCCGCGTCGCCCGCCGCGCCGCACATCGCCGCCGCGCGTCCGCGCACATCGGCGCCCGTCATCCCCGCCACGACCGCGTTCAGGTGCGCGAAGCGCTCGCGCGTGGTCGAGCTGTCGGGCATGCATTCGCCGCCGCTCAACGCGTGATCGAGGAAGTGGTTCGTATGCAGCAGCCAGCCGTCCGGGCGCGGCACGACCACGCCGACGCCGGACGGGCTCAGCTCGATGCTCGCCGCGCGCGGGTTCGCATCGTGTCGCGTGAACACGGTCAGCACCGTCGAGGCGCTGACGCGCGCGGTGCGCGCCAGCTCGACCGCCTCCTGCACCGTCGTCGCATCCTCGAGCAGCCGTCGCGCGATCGCGTGCACCGGCACGCCGCCACCATCGTCGTCGCTCGCGTGATGCAGGATGTTGAAGTGCAGCCCGAGCCCCGCGTCGTTCACGCCGAGCTTCGCGAGCATCCCGAATTCGGTGAACAGCTTGACGGTGCGGCCCTGCGGCGTCGCGAACCGCACCAGCAGCCCCTGCGGCGCGAGACTGTCGTGCCAGTCCCACGTCTGTAGCGTGCGCGGCGCATGCGGGCCGGCCGGCGCGTACACGGTCGTCGAGCACTCGCCTTCGGCCGGCGCAGGCGCGGTCGCGAGAATCTCGGTGCGCGCGTTCAGGCACGCGAGCTGCCAGCGCGGCAGGTCGGCGCCGTCGGCGGTCGCCTCCACCTCGGCGGCGAGGCGCGGACACCATGCGTCGAGCGCGGCGAGGCTCGCCTCGCCGATCGCCCGCGCGCGCTGCGGATCGATGCCGAGCTTCGGGAAGAACGCGAGATACAGCGCGACCGTCTCGCGGATCGCCGGCGCGAAGCGCGCGCCGATCAGGCGGCCCCGCTCGCGCGGATCGGTGACGTCGGTCGCGAAAGTGTGCAGCTTCAAGATCAAACCTCCTGTGTCGAATGAGCGCCGGGCCCGCGCGGCCCGGCATGGGATGCGTTTTACGAACGAACCGGCGCGCGCCGGCCGTCGGAACGGTCAGAACGAGTAGATGAACTGCATGCCGGCCAGGTCGTTGCTGCGCGCATAGGTGCCGTTGCTCTTCAGGAACACCGGATGATTCGCCGCGTCGTGGCGGTATTCGACCTTCACGGTGATCTGTTGCGTCGGATAGAACAACAGGTCGGCCGTGATCGCATAGCGTTGCGCGCCCTTGCACTCGGTGCCGTTCGTCGCCGAGCCCTGGAAGCACGACGGATCGATGCCGAAGCCGCTCGACCCGTTCACCGACGGGTTGCCGCCCGCGAGCCCGTACTGGATGTTCGTGCCACCGCCGCCGTTCGACGCGTTGTTCAGGTAGTCGAAGCGCAGCGTCGCGCCCATGCGGCCGAGCCACGACGTCGTCCACTTCGTATGGCCGAGCAGCGACATCCCGTACCAGCGCGCCGTGCCGCCGTTCCATGCGCCCTTCTGCAGCTCGCCGTAGTCGACCTGTGCGTTGATCTGCGTCTTGTCGTGCGTATAGGTCATGTCGGCTTCCACGTACTTGTAGAGGCCGGTCGGCGACGAGCCGTTGCACTGGTAGCCGTAGCCGCCCGCCGCGCACGGCGAGAACAGCGACTGCCGGCCGAGCATCCCGGAGAGGCCGAAGTCGAACGCCGTCGACGTCGCGTTGTCGAAGCGCGCGGTGATCGTCGGCGTCCAGTTCGGCTTCGTCGTGTTGTTCGCCGCATTCGCGATCGCGCCGGCCGTGCGCAGCACCTCGTTGCCGATCACGACCTGCCAGAAGCGCGTCATCGCCGCGTTGGAGCCCTTCAGCCCGATACCGACCAGGTTGCCCGGCTCGCTGAAGTCGTACAGCAATCCGTGCGTGAGCGTGAGCATCTGGTTGGACGGCTGCACCTCGTAGCCGGCGAGGCTCGGCATCATCCCGATCTCGAACGTGCGCGTCGTGCCGAGCGGCACGTTGACCTGCGCCTGCGTGACGATGTTGTTGCCGATGCCGCCGTGCGCATTGCTGAACACGTTGCCGAAGCCGCGGTTCGGCTGGATCACGATCTCCGCCGACGGCGCCATCGGGCCGACGCCGAAGGTCTTCCTGATGTCGAGGTAGACGTCGCCGATCGTGCTGTTGAAGTAGTCGTACGCGCCCGGATCGTGGTTCAGGAACTGGAAGCCGGACGTTCGCTGCGCGCGGTTGAACAGGTACACGGGATCGACGTAGCCGGTGATGCTCAGGCCCGCGAGCGGGCCGGTCGTCGCCGCCTCCTGCAACGCATCGACCTTCAGCGACGCGTTCGCGATCTGCTCGCGCATCTGCTGCAGGTCGTCGTTCGTGAACGCGGGCGCCGACTCGGCAGCCTGCGCGGCGGCCGCGGCCGTATTGATCGTGCCGATCTTCGCGCCGGCCGATGCGGCGGTCGTGACGGTCGGGGGAGGCGCGGCGGTCGTTGCCGCGCCGGCCGGCTTCGCCGCCAACATGCTCGCGCGCAGCGCGTTCACCTGCCGCTGCAGCGCGGTGACCTGCGCCTGCAACGCCTTCATCCGGCTCGCGTCGGTCCCGTGCGGTGTATGGGCGAATGCCGCGGCCGCGTCGAACGCGAGCGCGCACAGCGCCGTCATGTGTTTGATGTTCATGGTGTCGGTGGTCGTCGGGACGCACGCGCCCCCGCCCGCCGCGATCGACGGCGGGGCGCGCGAAAGAGGTGCGGGTGTGCGGGGCGGCTTACTCGGTCTTCAGCTTCGTCCACAGACGGTTCTGCAGCCGCATCAGCTCGGGCGGAACCGGCTTGCTGAGGCTCAGCCGGCGGATCACGTCGGCGGGCGGGAACACGGCCGGATCGCTCGTCACCTCGGCGCGCACGAGGTGCCGCGACGACGGCACGGCCGACGGATACGACGTGTCGTTGGTCAGGTTGGCGCTCTCCTGCTCCGACAGCACGAAGTTGACGAACTTCAGCGCGGCGTCCGGATGCGGCGCATCCTTCGGAATCGCCATCATGTCGAACCACATCGCGCTGCCTTCGGTCGGGATCACGTACTTGATCCGATACGGCTTCTTCGCGGCGGCGGCCGCGATCCGCGCGGAATTCACGTCACCCGACCAGCCGAGCGCGAGGCAGATGTCGCCGCCCGCGAGATCGTTGATGTAGCTGCTCGAATTGAACTGCGTGATGTACGGCCGTACCGTCTTCAGCAACTCGTACGCGGCCTGGTAGTCGGCCGGGTTCGTCGTGTTCGGATCCTTCTTCAGGTACACGAACGCCATCCCGAATGCATCGACCGGCGAATCGAGCACCGACACGCCGCAGCGCTTCAGCTTCTTCGCGTACTTCGGATCGAACAGCAGCGACCAGCTGTCGAGCGGCGCGTCGGCGCCGAGCGCGGCCTTCACCTTCTCGACGTTCATCCCGAGCCCGTCGGTGCCCCACGTCCACGGAATGCCGAACTGGTTGCCCGGGTCATCCCTCGACAGCACCTTCATGATGTCCGGATCGAGCAACCCGTAGTTCGGCACCTGGCTTCGGTCGATCTTGCGGTAGATGCCGGCCTGCAGCTGCCGCGTCCAGAAGATGTCGGACGGCACGACGACGTCGTAGCCCGACGTACCCGACAGCAGCTTCGCCTGCAGCGTCTCGTTCGAATCGAACTCCTGGTAGACGACCTTGATGCCGGTCGCCTTCTCGAAGTTCGCGATCGTCGCCTTGCCGATCGAATTGCCCCAGTTGTACACGTTGACGACGTCCGCCGCCTGCGCGACGGGCACGCCCGCCCCGGCGAAACCACCCAGCGCGAGCGCCGCGCATGCGTTCTTCACCCGATGTTTCCAGTCCCCTGCCATGTTTCCTCCGTCGATGTCATGATCCGCCCGCGATGAGCGGCGCGTGCTTCGGTCCGGAAAAATGTAGCCAGAGGAAATTGGCCGGTCTGCCCTGCCAACAGGGGGACACGCCGCACAATCGGCGGCAACGGAAGCGCCTTGAAAGCTTCCGTCGCCGCATCGCCGGCCCGCCGCCGTTCACGACGCCTGCAGGCCCGTCCGCGCGCCGAAATCGTCGCCCACGTGCGTGATGCGGCCGCCCATCATCGTCAGCCCGACGTCGATGCGCCCGATGTCGTATTGCCCGACCTCGAACAGGTCGCGCTCCAGCACGACGAGATCCGCGCGCTTGCCGGGCGTCAGCGAGCCGACCTCGTGCTCCATGCCGAGCTGGTACGCACCGTGGATCGTGTACGCGGCGATCAGCTGCGGAATGCTCAGGCGTTCGGCGATGTCCGGGAACACCGGCGCATCGGGCTCGCCCGCGAGCTGCCGCGTATGGCCCGACTCGATGTGTTCGAGCGGCTTGTGCTGACAGCGGCACTGGCACGCGAGGCCATCCATGCCGATCGACACCGTCACGCCTGCGTCGACGAACGTGCGGAACGTGTACATGTTGCTCCAGCGTTCGTGGCCGTAATGGTCGCGCAACTGCTCGGTGTACGCGTCGACCACGCCCCATTGCAACTGCGTGTTCGCCATCACGCCCGCTCGACGAAAGCGCGGAATGTCGTCCGGATGCGTGAGGAACGCGTGCGTGATCACATGACGGCGATCGCGCGGCGGGTTCGTGCGGTTGACGGCGTCGAAGCCGTCGAGCGCCATCCGCACGGCCGCGTCGCCGACGCAGTGCACCATCACGTTCGCGTTCGCGCGATCCGCGTCGACCAGATAGCGATTGAACGTGTCGGCCGGCATCGTCGGCGCGCCGCAGGTATCGGGGCGGTCCGCATACGGTTCCAGCAGGTACGCGGTGTGGTTCGCCTCGGTGCCGTCGAGAAACAGCTTCAGCGCGCGCGCCTTCACGAGCGGCGAATCGTACCGCTCGCGATACCGGACCAGCGTGCCGACCGGATCGTCGATCTCGCCGATCACCGCGACGCTGCCGACCACGCGCAGCTTCAGGTCGCCCGCGCGCTCCATCGTCTGCAGCGTCTCGTACAGCAGCGACTGGTCGCCGCTCGCATCGAAGAAGCCCGCGTCGAACACGGTCGTCACGCCGGCCGCGCACAGCTTCTCCTGCCACGGCGGAATCGATTTCAGATACAGGTCGATGCCGGTCGGCAGCAGGCCGGCCGCGCTGATCCGCTGCAGCAGCAGCGAGTACGCGGCGCCGTCGACGATCAGCCCGGTCGGCTCGCCCGTCGCCGCGTCCTTCTCGAACCAGCTCGCGCCTTCCTGCACGGGTGGCGTCGACGCGTCGATGCCGGCGATGTCCAGCGCCTTCGAGTTCACCCACATCGAATGGAAATCGGTCGACAGCAGGCACACGGGGCGATCCGCGCACACCGCGTCGAGGGTCTCCTTGCGCAGCATCGCCGGCGGGATGGTCGCCTGCACCCAGCCCATCCCGGTGATCGCCGGCTCATCGGGATGCGATTCGACGTAGGTGCGTAACGCGGCGAGCACCTGGTGCGGATCCTCGTAGTTGACGAACGCCTGGAACGCGAACGCGGTCGTCTCGAAGTGCCAGTGCGATTCGACGAAGCCCGGCAGCACGAGCCGGCCGGCCGCATCGACGACTTTCGTGTTCGCGCCGACGTACGCGTGCACGGACGCGGTATCGCCGACATGCACGATCCGGCCGTCGCGCACGGCAACGGCCTGCGCCCACGGCCGGTGCGGATCGACGGTGTAAACCCTCGCGTGGGTCAAAACGAAATCCGCCGGCGTCGCGGCGGCCGGCGTCGGTTGAATCGGCATGGCCTGTCCTTTCTGGTCGTCAGGTTTTCGAAGCGCTTTCACTATAGGCAGACGATTCGCGCCGGTATGCCCCCCCGGCGCGGGGGCTTTTGCGATTTCCGGCCCACCCGCCGCGCGGTCTTGTCGTCGTTTTGGGGACAACGCACGAAATTCGCGCGGTTGATCCGGTGAATTCCCGGCTGACGCGTGCGCGACGTTCGCGTAACGTCGCGCTGTCCCCTCCGACCGCCTCGCCCGACCATGCGACTTCTCCAGCCCGACCCGGCCGCCCGCGGCCACTACCTGATCGGCGTGCGTCCCGACACGCTTGGCGCGACGCTACGCGCGGTCGGCACGCCGGATTTCGTCGGTGCGGTCACGGAATTCGTCAACAACAGCATCGACGCCGACGCCGTGCATCTCGAACGCTGGCGCGCGGACCCGGCCAGCACGTCGGGCTTCGTCGTCGAATGGCTGGGCAGCGGCAGCCTGCGCTTCGCGGCCGATACGCTGCGCGTGATGGACGTCTATTACCAGGACTACTGCCAGACCGACCCGCTGGTCGCGCCGCTGCGCGGCAAGGCGGGGACACTGCTCGTGCAGCGCCATGTCGCCGGCATCGCGCAAGGCGAATTCCGCCGGCGCATCTTCGACGAACCGGGCATCGCTCAGGAATGCCTGCTCGTGCACGGCAATGCGCATCAGCAATACGCGCTCGGCCTCGCGCGCACGGTCGAGCGGGCCGCGTTCACGACGGACGAGCTGTTCCACTTCCGGCAGATGGTCGATCTGCTGTTTCCGATGTTCGAGCTGCACGCGCGCACCTGTGCGGCGCGGCGCGTGGCGGCGGTGTCGGTGAATGCCGCGTCGCAGGCGAGCTTCGATGCGCGGCTCGAACGGCAGCACGTGCAGTTGTCGCGCCGCGAGCATGAGATTTGCCGGCTGATGCTGTGCGGGCGCTCGGTGCCCGAGGCCGCGCAGCAGCTCGACGTGAAGCTGTCGACGGCCGAGTCGTACGTGAAGCGCGCGTTCGCGAAGCTCGGCGTGCGCACGCGCCGCGAGCTGTTCGACTGGGTACTGGTCGACTGCTGAGCGCGGGGCGCGAACCTACGCGGCGAGCGCGGCCGCCTTGATGTTGAACGCGCGCAGCAGGTCCTCGCAGAACGCGTCGACGATCGGCTTGTCGCTCGTGCTGCGCTTCATCGCGAGATGCAGCGGCACGTCGAAGCTGAACGTCGCGCGGCCGACCGCCTTCACGAGCCCGCGCTGCTCGAACGGCTCCGCGTAATGCGCGGGCAGGTAGCCGAGATGGCCGCCCGACAGGATCAGGATCGTCGCGGCCTCGATGCTGTCCGCGCTCGCGGTCACGCGCCGCTCGGGCAGCGGATACTGCTCCTCCGGCACCGGATAGGTGCGCCATACCCAGTCGTGCAGTTGCAGATCGTCGGCCGTCACGGGCCGCGACGCATGGAACAGCGGATGCCCGCGCCCGCAGTAGATCACCTGCTGCTCGGTGAACAGCGGCGTGTAGAGCAGGCCCGGCACGCGATGCCAGAAATAGCCGATCGCGAGATCGAGCTGGTTGTTGACGAGGCTTTCCTCGAGCTCCTGCGGCGACGCGACCTTCATCGCGAACGTGACGGCCTGGTCGCGCTGGCGGAACGCGCCGATCGCGTCGGCCACGCGCGCGTTCTCGACGAGCGGCGCCTGGCCGATCAAGCCGATCGACAGCGTGCCGACCAGCTTGCGGTCGATGTCGCGCACGCGCGCGACGAATTCGGACGTCGCCGCGACGAGCGTGCGCGCGGTGGCCGCGAAACGTTCGCCCTTCGACGTCAGGCGAAAGCCGCCGCGCCCGCGATCGCACAGCTTGAAGCCGACGCGCGCTTCGAGCGCCGACAGCTGCGTGCTGATGGTCGACTGCCGCACGCCGAGCGACGCCTCGGCGGCGGTGATGCCGCGTGCGTCGACGACGGCCAGAAAGACCCGGATGAGCCGGAGATCGAGATCGGTGGTATTCGAAAACATGCTGGAAGCCGCTGCCCGTGTACGCACGGCCGGCACGGCGCGAATCGTGCGCTGCCTGACCGCCTTCGCCGATGAACCGAACCTGACGCGCGCCGCCATCGGCAGCGGCGCGCGTCGCAACCGTCACTCGGGCGCCACCGCGAGCGGGCGCGCCATGCCGAACACGGCCGGCCGCAGCCGCCCGTAACAGAGGAACGCGACCGCGCACAGCACGATCGCCGCGAACAGCGCCGACTGCGTGCCCGCACGTTCGATCAGCGAGCCGCCCGCGACCGAGCCAACGCCATAGCCCAATGCGACGCAGCCCGGCGACAGCGCGGCCGACTTGCCGATCAGGTCGTACTGCGGAATCGTCGCGTAGATCAGCAGCGCGCCGCCGGTCCAGCAGCCGATGAACACGATCGCGCCGAGCGTGAACGTCGCGACCGACGCCGGCATCGCGAGCAGCACCGCCGCGACCGCGCAGCCGCCGAGGTTCATCAGCGTCCAGCGGCGCAGGCCCGCGCCGGCGCCGAGCTTCGGCATCGCCGCGCAGATCACGAGGCTCGCGACATTCGCGACGCCGAGCACGAGCGAGACCGACCGGCCGCTCAGGCCCGCATCGGTACCGATCTTCTCGAGGAAGGTCCACACGACGCCGACGCCGCCGTACAGCGCGAGCTGCGCGCACAGCACGAGCATCGCGCCCTTGCGGTCGATGCCGCCGACGGCGCCGGCCGGCGTCGGCGCGGCCATCGTTTCGCCGCGGCGAAACAGCGGCGTCGCGAGCACGAACATGCCGAGCACGCAGGCCACGAAGCCGAACACCCCATACGCGCCCCACGTGCCGCTCAGCAGCGGGAAGATATAGGCGAGCAGCACCATGCTCCACATCACCTGCCCCATCAGCATGATCCCGAGATTGCGCTCCGGCGCGCGCGAATACGACAGGTAGCGCAGCGCGATGCCGTTCAGCCCGCCCGACCCGACGCCCGCGACGAACTGCAACATCGAATACGCGACGAGCCCGTGCGTCGCGAGCGTGCCGAGATTCGCACCGGCCGCGAGCGTCACCGCGCCCGCGAGCACGAGCCGCACCGGCTGGCGGCCGAGCACGAACGCGACGAGCAGCGTGCCCGTCGATTCGCCGAGCACCTCGATGAAGCTCGACAGCCCGAGCGCCGCTTCGCCGAAGCCCCAGTGGCGTTCGACCTGCCCGACGATCGCGGGCAGACCGAGAAAGACCGTCGGCCCGAGCATGCCGAGCAGCAGCATCACGACGACGAACAGCGCGCTTTCCTGCCGCGCTTCATCCTGCAGGTTCACAACGTTCATGGGGTGTCTCTCTCCGTGTCCGCCGTGCGGACCGTCTCCTCGGGGGAGCGAGTCA
Source organism: Burkholderia sp. IO2 (assembly GCF_029522185.1). Lineage (NCBI taxonomy): Bacteria > Pseudomonadati > Pseudomonadota > Betaproteobacteria > Burkholderiales > Burkholderiaceae > Burkholderia > Burkholderia sp. IO2. Next base: position 121,757 of record NZ_JAKWFH010000003.1, read on the forward strand.
TGGCGGCGGCCCGCGCGGGGCCGCCGTGTCACTTACATCGGGAAGCCCATCGCCTTGAGGCCGCTGATCCACGCACGCTTCCAGCCGCCTTCGGCATCCGCGCCGTCGAACGCATGGAACGTGATCTTCGCGGCGACCCAGCGCATCGGCTCCGGCGGGATGTAGCTCGGGCTCTGGTTCGCGATGTCGAGCTTGCGCTCCGGGCTGTCGCGGTCGAACAGGATGTTCAGCCCCATGAACGCGCCGAACCGGCTCGCCGCGACGCCGAAGCCCGTATAGCCGGCGACGAACACGGCCTTGTCGCCGAGATAGCGCTTCGCGAACACCGAGCCGCGCGAGCAGTAGTCGATCGGGCCGCCCCACGCGTGCGAGAAGCGCACGTCGCTCAGTTGCGGGAACGTGCGGTAGAACGCTTCCGCGAGCCGGTAGTAGGTTTCGCGCCGGCCGTCCTGATGCGGCTCCGGGTCACCGTCGAAGTGATAGCTGACCAGGCCGCCGAAGATGATGTTGTTGTTCTTCGTCAGCCGGAAGTAGTTGAGCTGCGTGCGCGTGTCGTACACGCCCTGGCGGTTCTTCCAGCCGATCCGCGCGAGTTGCGCGTCCGTCAGCGGCTCGGTCGCGAGCACGTGGTCGCGCACCTGCATCACGCGCCGGTTGATGTCGGGAATCCCGACCTTCGCGGTGCCGCTGCCGAACACGACGCGCGGCGCGCGCACGCTGCCCTTCGGCGTCTTCACGAACACCGTGCTGCCTTCGTCGGTCACGCTCGTGAGCGGCGTGTGCTCGTACAGCGTCACGCCGAGCTGCAGCGCCGCGCGCTTCAGCCCCCATGCGAGCTTCGCCGGATGCACGATGCCGCTGCGGTTGCGCGACCACAGCGCGCCCGCGAACAGCGGCGAATTCAGTTGTGCGAGTGTTTCGTCGCGGTTCAGCAGCACGACGTCGTGGCCGTATTCGCGATGCAGGTCGTAGTCGCCCTTCAGGTGCACGAGGTGCCCGGGATCGACCGCGACCGTCATCTCGCCGTTCCATTCGATGTCGGCGTCGATGTCGTAACGCTTCAGCGTTTCCTCGAAACCGTCGAGGTTGCGGTGTCCGAACGCTTCGAGCTGCGCGATATCGTTCGGGAACACGCGCACCGCGTTCGGCAGCCCGTGCATCACCGACGTCGAGATGATCCCGCCCGCGCGGCCCGATGCGCCGTGCGCGACCTTGCCGGCCTCGATCAGCACCACGTTCAGGTGCGGCATCTGTTCTTTCGCCTGCACGGCCGACCACAGCCCCGTGAAGCCGCCGCCGACGATCAGCAGGTCGGCCGTCACGTCGCCGACGAGGGCCGGCTCGGCGGCCGGCGCGGCCGGGTTGTCGAGCCAGTACGGGAACAGTTTCGTATTCGCGAGCGCCGCTTCGACGCCCAGCGCGACCGGCGCGCCGCGCAGCGCGTGCGCGTCGACCGGCGCGGTCCGTTTTGCTTCGTTGACTTCCATTTCCATGATCCCAGCCATCACACGCGAAAAACGAAACCGCCGCCGGATTCGCGTCACACGGACGACGATGCCGCGGCGGCGGTTTCCGACATCACGACTGCTCGAGCAGCACGTAGAACTTCTTCGCGTCCTCGATCGTCTCCCAGCGGCCCGCGAAACCGGCCGGCAGCAGATAGCCCTGGCCCGGCGTGAATTCCTTGCGGTTGCCCTGGACGTCGGTCAGCGCGATCCGGCCCTCGACGAGCCACACCGCTTCGTCGGCTGCCGTTTCCGGAAACTCCACCGAGCCGGCCTTGCCCTCCCACCAGCCGACGATGTAGTTGCCGCTCCTGCCTTCGGCCGCGCGCCAGTCGCTTTCGTCCATCCCGAAGTCGAGCTTCGTGAATTCGCCCACGCCTGCGCCCAGTGGCAGGATGTCCTTGATCAGTTTGGTCATCTGAATCTTTCGTCTCTCGAATGAAAAAAGCAGAGACAAAGTTACTCATTTACACTGCCCCGGTATGCCCCCCTTCGGGGGGGACAAGCCGCGTTTTCGGAGGTACGCGAGGCAGCAGGACTCCGTACGGTAATTCCCCTAATGACCTTTTCGGGCGCGGATCGCTACAATCGCGCCGCTTCAAGGGCCGGTTCCTGGGACCCGCATGCTGCTCAACGTGAACCCCTTCCACCGCGACGACGACCATTTCAACGTGTCGTTCAAGGCGCTGGGCGAGCTGATCGAGACGGTCGGCACGCCGCATTTCGTGCCGCGCCTCACGCAACTGCTGAACGACGTCGTGCCGCTCGACGTCGCGCACGTCGAACGCTCGCGCGTCGACGGCACGATGCCCACCGGCTACCGCTGCGAATGGATCGGCAGCAGCGGCATCGGGACCGAAGCCACCGAAATCTCCGACGTGATGACGCTCTACTACGAGCGCTTTCTCGACAGCGACCCGCTGTTCGCGGGGCTGCGCGGCAAGACCGGCACGATGCTCGTCGTGCGCGACATCGCGGCGATCCCGCCCGGCGAATTCCGCCAGCGGATCTACGACGACGTGCATATCGGTCACGAATGCGTGCTCGCACGCGGCACGCGCTATTCGCAGCATTCGATCGCGCTGGAGCGCGGCCGCGACCGTCCGCCGTTCACGCTCGCCGAGATGAACCGCTTCCGCAGCATCAGCGACGTGCTGTTCCCGCTGCTCGAGCTGCATGCGTCGACCACCGCCGCGCGGCGCATCGCGCACCCGACGCCCGACGTCCATCCGCTCGCGCAATTCGACGCGCGGCTCGCGGCCGACGACGTGAAGCTGTCGAAACGCGAATACGAGACCTGCAAGCACCTGCTGTCCGGCAAGACCGTGCCCGAAGCCGCCGCGATTCTCGGCGTGCGCGTCGCGTCGGCCGAGTCGTACGTGAAGCGTGCCTTCGCGAAGCTGGGCGTGCGCACCAAGCGCGAACTCGCCGCATGGGGGTCGGCGGCAGCCGCGCTTCCCGCCGCCGGAGCGCACGACGACGACGCACCGCCGGCCATCCCGCGCTGACCCGCCCCGCCGCGTTCGGTCGCGCCGCGTCGATGCGGCGGCGCCACTTGCATCGAGACCCGTCGATGTAAACGTTGCGACTTCAGGATCTTCGCGCGTGCGTTCTCCTCTACCATCGGCCGATCGCTTGACACCAGAAGAGGAGACGGCCCCATGCCCCGCGAACTGAACCAACCGATGGGCGGCAACGAGATGCCGCGCTTTGGCGGCATCGCCACGATGATGCGGCTGCCGCAGGCCACGACGACCGACGGGCTCGACGCGTGCTTCGTTGGCGTGCCGCTCGATCTCGGCACGTCGAACCGCTCGGGCGCGCGCTTCGGTCCGCGCCAGATCCGCACCGAATCCGTGCTGCTGCGCCCGTACAACATGGCCACCCGCGCCGCGCCGTTCGATTCGCTGCAGGTGGCCGACATCGGCGACGTCGCAACCAACCCGTACGACCTGAAGGACTCGGTGCGCCGCATCGAGGAGGCGTACGACGCGATCGTCGCGAACGGCTGCCGGCCGATCACGCTCGGCGGCGATCACACGATCGCGTGGCCGATCCTACGCGCATTGCACCGGAAGTACGGCAAGGTCGCGGTCGTGCACGTCGATGCGCACGCGGACGTGAACGACACGATGTTCGGCGAGAAGATCGCGCACGGCACGCCGTTCCGCCGCGCGGTGGAAGACGGCCTGCTGCAATGCGACAAGGTCACGCAGATCGGCCTGCGCGGCACCGGCTATCACGCGGACGATTTCGACTGGTGCCGGCAGCAGGGTTTCACCGTCGTGCAGGCGGAAGACTGCTGGAACAAGTCGCTCGCGCCGCTGATGGCGCAGGTGCGCGAACGCGTCGGCGACACGCCGGTGTACCTGAGCTTCGACATCGACGGCCTCGACCCGTCGTTCGCGCCGGGCACCGGCACGCCGGAAATCGGCGGCCTGACCGTGCAACAGGGCCTGGAGATCGTGCGCGGCATGAAGGGCCTGAACATCGTCGGCGCGGACCTCGTCGAAGTATCGCCGCCGTACGATCCGGCCGGCACCACCGCGCTCACCGGCGCGAACCTCGCGTTCGAAATGCTCTGCGTGATGCCGGGCGTCGCCTACCGCTAACCCGATCGACAGGATGACCGTCATGTCCACCGCCGAACTTTCCCGTTCCACGCACCCGTTCGTGCTGCCCGCCGCGCGCATCGCCGGCCAGCCGGTGCGCACGCATTCCGACACGATCGGCGCGCCGGTCTTCAACGCATCGACCGGCAATACGATCGGCTGGCAGGAATTCGCGACGCCCGCGCACGTCGACGCCGCGGTGCGCGCCGCGCGCGACGCGTTCGCCGGCTGGCGCGATACGCCGCCCGCCGAGCGCGGCCGCGTGCTCGCGGCGATCGCCGGGCGGGTCGACGCCGCGCGCGAGCGTCTCGCCGCGCTGCAGATGCTAGTGAGCGGCAAGCCGCCGCTCGAGGCCGACGCGGACGTCGGCGATGTCGTCGCGACCTTCGCGTACTACGCGAAGCTGTGCGAAGACCCGGCGCTGTTCGCGGCCGAACCGGTTGCGTTGCCGAGCGATGGCGTCACGGCCGAACGCTTCCACGATCCGGTCGGCGTCGCCGCGCTGGTGATGCCGTGGAACTTCCCGATGGTCACGACCGCATGGAAGCTCGCGCCCGCGCTCGCGGCCGGCTGCGCGGTCGTGCTGAAGCCGTCCGAGCTCACGTCGCCGACCGAGCATGCGCTGCTCGACATCGTCATCGAAGCGGGTGTGCCGGCCGGCGTCGTCAACGTCGTGAACGGTGACGCCGAGATCGGCGCGGCGCTGACCGCGCATCCGCTGATCGACAAGATTTCGTTTACGGGCAGCACGGCGGCCGGCCGCAAGGTGATGCAGGCCGCAGCCATCGACATGAAGCGCGTGACGCTCGAACTCGGCGGCAAGTCGTCGCTGATCGTGCGCGACGATGCCGATCTCGATGTCGCGGTGTCGCTCGCCGTGGCGGGCGCGTTCACCAACGCCGGCCAGATGTGCTCGGCCACCGCGCGCATCCTCGTGCACGACAGCCTCTATCGCAGCTTCATGGCCGCGTTCGAGACGGCCGTGCGCGCGCTCGTCGTCGCGCCGCCGGGCACCGACGAGGTCGCGATGGGGCCGCTGATCTCCGCCGCGCACCGCGCGCGAGTCGAGGCGATGCTCGAACACGGCGTCGATGCGGGCGCACGCATCGCGTTCAGCGGCCGCGTCGCGGACGCCGGCGGCACCGGCTTCTTCATGGCGCCCGTCGTGATCGCCGAACCGGCCGCGGACAACCCGCTATGGACCGACGAACTGTTCGGCCCCGTCGCGTGCGTGAAATCGTTCCGCACCGATGACGAAGCGATCGCGCTCGCGAACGACACGCGCTACGGGCTCGTCGCGACCGTCATCACGCGCGATACGGCCGCCGCACCGCGGTTCCAGCGGCGCGTGCGCGCGGGGCTCGTGTGGATCAATGCGCCGCAGCTGATCTACCCGCACGTGTGCTGGGGCGGCTTCGGGCTCAGCGGGATCGGGCGCGAACTCGGCGTCGCGGGGCTGCGCAGCTATCAGGAACTGCGCCACGCGATGCACGCGATCGACTGACCGGTGCGGCCGTTCGGGTCATGGGCGATACCGTGTCGCGCGGCGACGGTATCGCCTTTTTTTGCGAATTCGATATATTCCGTAGAATATATCGAGACCTGCATACCAGGAGCACCATCATGACCCGCACGGCGACGGATCGCACCCCGCTGCACAGCGCTCTGGAACAGCCGTTCGCGCGCAAGATCAGCGCGCTCAAGCCGCTGTCGAGCGACGCGCGGGCGCAGCAGGTCACCGATGTCGTCGATGCGTTCCGCCGCCTGCGCGGCAGCGTCGCACGTTTCATCCGGATGTTCTCGGCCGCGCACGCCGAAGCCATGCCGGACGACGCACTGTCGGCCATGGGCCTTCGAGAATTGCTGTCGATGCTCGAACACGAAGCGCGTACCGCCCGCTTCACGCGGCTGCCCGAACTCGAACGCGCGATCGGCCACGCGCGCCGCCTCGAACGCACGCGCGACGACGTGTTTTCCGATGCGTTCAGCAACGACCCGGCCGCGATGCGCCGCGCGGTCATCGCGCTGGAACGCGTCGACGTGCTGTTCGTCGGGTTGTGCGTCGAATCCGTGATCGCGCGCCATGCGCCGGCCTCGGCATCGGCCCCGGTTCCGCCCGCTGCGCCTGCCGTCGTGCCGCAGCCGATCGACCGTTCAACGGCGCTCTGCTGACCGCACGATCCCCGTTGCCCGGTATTTCCCCGGCATCGGCCTCGTTATATTCCGTGGTATATTTCGAACCATCTTTCGCGCATCCGTCTCCGGCCCGATCGTGCCGGATCGAGGTCAACATGCACGCTCCGCCCTTTCGCCTGGCCCGCACGGCGGACCTCTCGTCGCCCGGCGGCCATTCGCCCGCGGCAGCCGGCACGCGGATCGACGCCTGCTGCGCGCCGTCCCGCGCGCAACAGGTCGAACTGACGCGCCGCGCGCGCCTGTCCGAACTCGACGCGAACCTGCACTGCTCGATCATCGGCACGTGCCTGACCACGCACGAACTGCGCAAGCTGGTGCCGAAATTCGCCGATGTCGACCGTCAGCGCGCGACCGATCTGGAGATCCATCACGCGGCCGTCGAACTCGCGATCGGCGGCACGGCCGGCGCCAAGGCGTTGCACAAGGCGCTCGACGAGCGTTATGCCGGAGCGATCCGCGCATTCGACGGCGCGAAGGACGCGGACGCACTCGTCGCGCGCTGGAAGGACGCGCTCGCGAGCGGCGACATTCCCCCGGCGTACTGGGCGCTGATGACGCATCCGCGCGCGACGATGGCCGTGCGCCAGGTCGCGTTCGGCGACGTGCACATGCTGTCGCATCTGGTCGGCGCGGCCAATCGCGCCGATATCCGGCGGCTGGTCGCGCTCGAACGGGAGAACGCGGAACTGCACGCGAAGCTCGAACGACAGCAGGCACGCCTGCACGAAATGAGCACGCAGCGCGACGTGGCGCTGCAGGAGCGGGATGCGCTCCACGCACACCGGCACGCGCAACCGCTTGCGGCCGAAAGCGTGCTGCGCGACGAAGTACACGCGTTGCGCGAAGCGCTGGCGGCGCGCGACGAGTGGCTCGCGCTGCACACGAGCCGCCGCGAGGCGGCCGAGCAGCGGATCGCCGCGGAACAGGCAAGCGCCCGTGCAATGCGCGCGCGGCTCGACGACCTGATGGCGATGGTCAAGACGCTGCGCGCCGAAGCAAGCGCGCTCGAACAGGCGGTGCAGGCGTCGACGGACGACCCGGCCGAGCACGCGGCGCATTCGCTGTCGATACTGCGGGGCACGCGCGTCGTCTATGTCGGCGGACGGCCCGGCTCGAACCGCGCGATCCGGCGGATCGTCGAAACGGCGGGCGGCGAAGTGACGCTGCACGACGGCGGCATCGAGGATCGCAAGGGCTTGCTGGCCGCGGCGCTGCCAGGCGCGCGGATGGTCGTGTTTCCGGTCGACTGCATCGACCACGATTCGATGAACCTGCTCAAGCGCACCTGCGAGCGGCATCACATCGCGTACTACCCGCTGCGGACCGCCAGCGTGGCGAGCTTCGTCGAATTGATCGCGCGGCTCGATGCGCAGGCGCGCGACGTCATCATGCCGAATGCCGCCGCGAGCGATACGTCGTCACGCTTCTGCCTGCGGCACGGGTAGGCCGGCGCGCACGTCAGCGCGACGCACCCTTCAGCGCCGCACCATTTTCGTGAGCGCGGCGATCTCGTCCGCGCAAGCCGCGTACGCGCGCGCCTCGATCCCGCGATAAAGACGGATGATTTCCTCGCCGACCGGCGTCAGCACGCTGCCGCCGCCGCTCTGGCCGCCATGCTCGGACACCGTCGCCGGCGATTTCAGCGAACGGTTCAGCTCGTCCATCAGCAGCCACGCACGCCGGTACGACATGTTCAGGCTGCGCGCCGCCGCCGAAATCGAGCCGTGCTCGCGCACCGCTTCGAGCAGCGCGACCTTGCCCGGGCCGAGCGCGATCGTGTCGGCCTGCTGGATACGCATCCTGAACCGCACCTCAGGCTTGGGGTGTGCCGAAGTCTTCATGTTGTCCGCCGTTAGATCGATGCGGGCAAGCATACACGATGGCCGGCACGGCGAATGCCGGCCGTCCACCTGCCTGGTTCAGCCCTCGAGCACGCGCGCGACGATGCCCGCCAGCCGCCTAGGACAGCACGATGTTCTTGATGACCTTCCGGATGTTCTTGTAGCTGTCGACCGACTCCGCTTTCTGGTCGGTGACCAGCGTGCCGATCCGCGCCGGTTCGCAGAAGCCGATCCGGCTGTTCGTGCCGAGCTTGCTGAAATCGGCGAGGATCGCGACTTCCGCCGCGTTGCTGACCATCGCGCGCGCCACTTCGGTTTCCATCCGGTCGTAGTTCGTCGCGCCGCGCACGTGGTCGACGCCGACCGGCGACAGCAATGCGAGATCGGCACGATAGCGGAAGATTTCGGCGACCGTGCCGTCGCCGACCGTCGCCGCCGCGCGGCTGCCGATCATCCCGCCGAGCAGGATCGTTTCGTTCTTCGCCTGCGCCGGGTCGCCCGAGCGCATCTTCAGCGCGACGTCGATCGAATTCGTGACGATCGTGAGGCCCGACAGCTTCGCCAGTTCCTCGGCCAGCAGCGTCGTGGTCGTGCCCGCGTCGATGAACAGCGTCTGCGAGCCCGACACCAGCCGGGCGGCCGCGCGGGCGATCGCCAGCTTCGCCTTCACATGCGTCTGCGCACGCTCGGCGATCGGCGCTTCGTCGCCGACCTGCACCGCGCCGCCGTGCACGCGCTTCAGTTCACCGAGCGCCTCGAGGTCGACCAGATCGCGGCGCACGGTTTCGCGCGACACGTTCAGCTCGGCCATGATCCGGTCGGTGGAAACGCGCTGCATCTTCGATAACAGAAGCCGAATCCTCTGGTATCGCTCTTCTTGCCACATGAAATGTCCTCGGAAATGTTCGTCAATATTATTCGAATGACCGTCTACCCAGCGCTTTCCTCCAACTTTTTGATGCCGGCGAGGGTCTGCAGGGATTGACGTGCCACCTGGAACTCGCTGCTCGTCATCTTCGAAAACACCACATGGATGCGATCGTCGTCGGGCGTCGCGTCGTCCTGCTCGATGATGAACCGGACGATCCGTGCCTGGTCGATGCCGGGCATCGCCTGCAGCGACGTGAGCTTCACCGCGCCGCGGCTCGCGAGAATGCGCACGCCCCAGCGCTGCCGCGTCGCGAAGAAGCGCTTCTCGATCGGCTTCAGCCCGGCCAGGATCGCCAGCACGATCGCGGTCGCGGCGATCGCGGCCACGTACATCCCGCCGCCCACGGCGAGCCCGACCGCCGCGACGACCCACAGGCTCGCGGCGGTCGTCAGCCCGCGGATGATCTCGCCGCGCAGCATGATCGACCCCGCGCCGAGAAAGCCGATGCCCGACACGACCTGCGCGGCGACGCGCGACGGATCCAGCGACACGTTCTTCGCGTCCTGGATATCGGCGAAGCCGAACGCCGACACGACCATCACGAGCGCGGCCCCCACGGCCACCAGCATGTGCGTGCGCAACCCGGCCGCCCACGACAGCCGTTCGCGCTCGATGCCGACGAGGCTGCCGAGCAAGGCCGCCAGCAACAGGCGGGCAATGATTTCCAGCTGACTGATCATGCGAAGTCTCCTTGTCCTGCGGTTCCACTCGATGACGCGCAACCCGTGCGGGCCGCCCCGACTTTCCCTGCCCTCGTCCCGCCCACGTCGCACGGGCCACCCGACGATTTGTATTTTTGTGCGATCTTGCGATTTTGTGCGTTCTAATATACGGTACGCAAAACGACAAAGCCAGACCCAAGTTTGTTTGTTTCATCCGATCCACACGATCAATCGTCAGACCAATCAGGTAACACGATCCGGAACACTGCTTAGGAGACCGACATGATGAAGAAGGCATGGATGCTGGCTGCAACGTTGCTGACGGCGCTGGCAACGGCCCCCGCTCACGCTTCGGAAGGCGACGTGTGCAGGAAGGTGACGCTCGGCGACGTCGGCTGGAGCGACATCGCGGCCACCACCGGCGTCGCGATGATGCTGCTGGACGGGCTCGGCTACGAGGCCACCAAGACGATCGCGTCGCCGCCGATCGTGCTGGCCGGCGTGAAGAAGGCGCAGATCGATGCCTTCCTCGGCTACTGGGATCCGAGCATGACGCCGACGGTGAAACCGTTCGTCGACGCCGGCGCCGTTCACCTGCTGCCGCAACCGAACCTGGTCGGCGCGCGCTACACGCTGGCCGTGCCGCAATACGCGTCGGACAAGGGCCTCAAGCGTTTTGCCGACATCGCCCGGTTTCGCGACCAGCTCGACGGCAAGATCTACGGGATCGGCGCCGGCAACAACGGCAACGCGCTGATCCAGCGAATGATCGACAAGAACGAGTTCGGGCTGGGCGGCTTCAAGCTGGTCGAATCGAGCGAAGCCGGGATGCTCGTGCAGGTGACGCGCGCGGTGCAGGAGCACCGGATGATCGTGTTCCTCGCGTGGGAGCCGCATCCGATGAACCTCCAATACAAGATCGCGTATCTCGACGGCGGCGACACCGTGTTCGGCCCGAACTACGGCTCCGCGAAGGTCTATACGCTGGTCTCGCCCGGCTATCTCGAACGCTGCCCGAACGTCGGCCGGCTGCTGACCAACCTGACATTCACGACCGACGAGGAGAACCAGCTGATGGCGCCGATCATGAATCACGCCGACCCGATCGCGGTCGCGAAGGAATGGGCGAAGAAGAACCCCGGCGTGCTGTCGAAGTGGCTCGACGGCGTCACGACCATCGACGGGAAGAACGCGAAGGACGCGATCGACAAACTCATCGGCGCGTGACGACGCGATACAAGGAACCACTCATGCACAAGAATCTCGCGCTGTTCGACCTCGATCACACGCTGCTGCCGCTCGACAGCGACCAGGCCTGGAGCCGCTTCATCACGCGGGTCGGGCAGGAGGACGACGCGCACACGGCGCTGATCGACGAGCACTACGGCCACTATGCGGCCGGCACGCTCGACATGGACGCGTATCTCGCCGTGACGCTCGCGCCGCTCACGCGCTACCCGCGCGAGCAGCTCGAACGCTGGCATGCACAGTTCATGGACGAAGTGATCCGGCCGGCCATCATGCCGCAGGCGCGCGCGCTGGTCGACCGGCATCGCGAGAACGGCGACCTCTGCTGTATCGTGACGGCCACCAACGTCTTCGTCACGCGCCCGATCGCGGCCGAGTTCGGGATCGAGCATCTGCTCGGCATCGAGCTCGACACCGACGACGGCACGCCGGCCGGGCGGTTCACCGGGCGCAGCATCGGCGTGCCGAGTTTCCGCGAAGGCAAGATCGTGCGCACGGCCGCGTGGCTGGCCTCGCTCGGCTACGCGGCTTCCGATTTCGAACGGACCTACTTCTACAGCGATTCGATCAACGACGTGCCGCTGCTCGACTACGTCACGCATCCGGTCGCGACCAATCCCGACGCGAAGCTTTCCGGGGTGGCCGGCACGCGCGGCTGGCCTGTCATGAAGTTGTTCTGATTCGGGCGATATGCTCTGCTGTCCATTTTCATGTCTGGAGGGGAAATGAAATACGGAACACGCAGCACTCATTCCAATCATTCAGGAATCCGACTCGATCAGGGTCATCCACGAACCGTCCCGCGTCGCCCTGCGGCAAGCCGTATTCCGCACTGGCGCGTCGTTTTCATGATCGCGCTCCTGTGCACGCTGGCCGGTTGCGGCGACGGCGACTCTAGCCCGGCCGGCAACATCGCCGCCGCGCGGGCATCGGCGCCGGCCTCGACGTCCGCGCCGGTCGTGCATTGCGCGACCGCGTGCCACTGACCGACGCACGCCCCATCCGTCACCCACGACAGAGAGCGATCATGCAAAACACACCCACGACACGACGTCGGTTCCTTGCCGACGCGCTGAAACTCGCCGGCGCCACCGCGGTGACCGGCATGCTGCCCGAAAGCATCCTGCGCGCGCAGTCGATTCCGGCGGCGAGCGTCACCGGCACCCTGCAGGACGTCAAGCACGTCGTCATCCTGATGCAGGAAAACCGGTCGTTCGACCACTATCTCGGCACGCTGCGCGGCGCACGCGGCTTCGGTGATCCGCGGCCGGTCGTGATTTCCAGCGGCTACCCGGTGTGGCGCCAGCCGGCGCCGTTGTCCTACGTGTTTCCGTTCAACCCGTCGCCACCCGTTTCCGGCGTCGCGAACGGCGACACGTACTACGGCGATCTCGATCACAGCTGGAATGGCACGCACAGCGCATGGAACAACGGCCGCTACGACAACTGGGTCGGCGCCAAAACCAGCGGCACGATGTACTACTTCACGCAGAATGACATCCCGTTCTACCACGCGCTGGCGAGCGCCTTCACCGTGTGCGACGCGTACCACTGCTCGATGCTCGGCCCGACGGACCCGAACCGCCTGTATCTGTGGACCGGCTGCTGCGGCAACGTCGCCGGCTATTCGCCCTACACGAACAACACGATGACCGGCACCGGCTGGACCACGATGCCGGAACGCCTGAACACGGCCGGCGTCACGTGGAAGTTCTACCAGGACAAGGGCAACGGGCTCGATGCCGGTCACGGCTACGGCGAATACAACGGCTCGAAGCGCGATCTCTGGTGGAACGGCAACTACGGCGACAACGTCATCCTGAACTTCCGGCAGTACCAGAACCTCGGCGCCAACGATCCGCTCGCGCCGGCGCTCAACGGCACGCAGATCGATCCGACCGGCGGCGGCAAGGAATACGACACGAATCTCTTCAGCCAGCTGCGGGCCGACGTCGCGAACGGCACGCTGCCGCAGGTGTCGTGGATCGCCGCGCCTTACGCCTATTGCGAGCATCCGTCGTGGGCCGCGAGCGGCGGCGAATGGTACGTGAGCAACGTGCTCGATGCGCTGACGTCGAATCCGGCCGTGTGGGCCAGCACCGTGCTGCTCGTGATGTACGACGAGAACGACGGCCTGTTCGATCACGTGCCGCCGGCCGTTCCGGCGAGCGCCGCCGCCGGCACCGGCCGCTCGACGGTCTCGACCGCCGCTGAATTCGTCGCGGGCGGCGGCGCCGCATCGGACGGCTCGGCGAGCGGCGACACGCCGATCGGGCTCGGCCCGCGCGTGCCGATGTTCGTGATCTCGCCGTGGTCGAAAGGCGGCAAGGTCAACTCTCAAGTGTTCGACCATACGTCGGTGATCCGCTTCCTCGAAGCGCGCTTCGGGCTGCAGGAAACCAACATCACACCGTGGCGGCGTGCCGTGTGCGGCGATCTCACTTCGGCATTCGATTTCGCGAATCCGGACCAGACGATTCCCGCGATCCCGGCCGCGACCAGCAACATGGACCCGAACGGCTCGACGGTCCTGATTCCCCCTGCCACCACCACCGCGGTGCCGGCACAAACGGCCGGCCGCACTCCCGCGTGCCGGCTGCCGTACGAGTTCTTCGTCCAGGGCAAGGTCAACCGCTCGGGCAAGACGCTCGGGTTGACGATGACGAATACCGGCGCGGCCGCCGTGCATCTGCAGGCGTGGGTCGATGGCACGAGCACGATACCGCGGCACTACACGATCGGCGCCGGCACGGGCACGTGCGTCACGGATGCGCTCGCGCTGAATTCGGGCGGCGGCTACGACTACTCGATCTACGGCCCGAACGGCTTCCTGCAGACGTTGCGCGGCAACATCGGCGCAGCGGGGAGCGCGGGTTCGACGGCCGAAGTCAGCCTCTGCTACGACGTGCAGAACGGCAACGTGCTGATCACGCTGGACAATGCCGCCGGCGCCAGCGCGACGACGTTCCAGCTCGTCGACAACGCGTACGGAATGAACAGCGCGCAGTCGGTCAGCGTGCCGGCCGGCGCGACGCGGACCGTCACGTGGTACGGCGACGCCGGCTGGTACGACGCGAGCATCCGCGATGCGAACGACCCTGGCTTCCTGCGCCGCATCGCCGGCTGCGTCCAGGCGCAATCGGGCACGTTGCTGACGGATTCGGCGATCGGCAATACGAACGGCAAGTTCGTCGCGGCACTGTCGTCGCAGGGCGCGTCGTATGGCACGCTGCGATTCGACTACGTCGTGCCGCCGTGGCGCCACAGCCCGAAGAACTGGGTCGGCATCTATCCGCGCGGCGCGCAGCCGACCAAGGGCGGCTACAAGTCGTGGGCGTACCTGCCCAAGAGCACCGGCTCGCTGCTGTTCTCGTCGACTGCGAACAGCGCGCTCGCATCGGGCCAATACGATGCGTGGTTCCTGTTCGACGACGGCTACACGCCGCTCGCCGGCCCCGTCGCGATCAGTATCTGACGTCGCCCGTCCCGGCGGCGCGCAAACACGATGCGCGCCGCCGGGCGGGTCGCCCGGGCTACGCGTCGATCAGAACTTGTGACGCAGGCCGATCCGCGTGACGAACTGCGTGTTCGCGCCCGCGCTGCCGACGAACGACGGCGACGAGCCGATTTCAGCCTGTACCGGCACGACCCGGCCGTTGATCGTGTTGCTGCCCGACGCCTTCTGGTACGCCGCGCTCACGTACACGTCGGTACGCTTCGACAGCGCGTAGTCGACCGCGGCGTTGACCTGGTGCCACTTGCCGTCGTAGCGGCCGTCGAGCTTCGAGAACGTATAGCCGAGACCGCCGCTCAACGCCGGAGAGAACGCATAGCGGCCGCCGATTTCGTAGTGGTTCAGCTTCGACGATTCGCCCGACAGCGGCGTGAACTTCGTATGCGTCCAGTTCGCCCACACGAGGCCCGCCGCGATCGCATAACGCGCGCCGACGCCGACCGTCTCGAGGTCGCGCAACCCGAACGTGTTGATGTTCGCGATGCTCACGCCGAACGCCGGCGTCGCGCCGTTCGGGAAGCGGATGTTCGTGTACGCGGCGCCGATGCCGAACGGCCCTTGCGCGTAGTTCGCACCGAAGCTGTACGCGCTCGACGCACCCTGCGCACCCTGCGCGCCGTTCGTGCCGGTCGTGGTGGGCGTGCCCGCGAACTGCGTCGAGTTCGAGAACCCGTACATCGCGCCGAACGTGAGGCCCGCGAAGTTCGCGCTCTGGAACTTCACCGCGTTGTTGATGCGGCTCGACGTCAGCTGGTCGAGATCGTTGATGTGATACGCGTAGTTGCCGGCCGGCGTCTGGCTGCCCATCGTGTAGTTCGCGCCGATATAGTCGGTCGAGAACGAGTATTGACGGCCGATCGTCAGCGAACCGATGCCGTTCTTCGACAGCCCGACGAACGCCTGCCGGCCGAACAGCGCCCCGCCCTGGCCGATCGAGCCGTCGCCGCTGCTGAAGCCGTTTTCCAGCACGAACAGCGCCTTCAGCCCGCCGCCGAGATCCTCGCTCCCGCGGATGCCCCAGCGGCTGCCCGACGCGACGCCGTCGCCGTACTTGACGAGCTTGCCGTGCCCGCCCGTCGTCGCGACCTTGTTCGAATACGTGACGCCCGCATCGATCAACCCGTAGAGCGTGACGCTGCTTTGCGCGTGCGCGGCCGTGCCGAACATCCCGAGTGCGGCCGCGGCCACGATAGTCTTCTTCATGTTGCTTCCTTTTTGTTGTGGACGCGCGCGCCTGCGTCGCGGCAGGACGCGCGGCGTGTTGACGAGAAACCGTACGACGGACGAACGCCAGCCCGCACCGGCAGACGCGCGCGTGCCTCGTGCGCGTGCACGATGTTCCGTTTCGATGCCGGTGTGGGCTTGCGGAAGCGGCATGCCGCAGGGCGGCCGCTCGTGTTGCGGCGTCGGCACGCGTGCGCATCGGTGGCGCATGCGTGCCGGCGTATTGCTCCGGCGATGCAGGTCAGACGCGCTTCCGGCTGTCGTGGAGCAGATGGACGGCGTGACGCCGGACGGCATCACGACCTTCGATATATTTTTCGGAATATAACGATTTGTCACCGAACGGTAAACAATTATTCGGGTTCCTGTCGTCATTCATCCACAGGCAAGCGGCGACGAGCCCGGCGCGAAGCCGCGATGCACGTCAGGCGCCATCGCATCGCGACGCAGCTGGTCGGCGCCGAATTCCCGCATAATCAGGCGGTCGAACGAGCGCCGCGGCCCGCGCGCGAATGCCGCAAACGTATGCGGTGTCGCCCGATCCGTCGGCCGCATGCATTCGACCGTCGCGCACGCAGCCGGCCTGTGCCGGCTCCACGCGCGACGAATTGTGCAGGTGCAAAAAACCACGCAACGACGAGAATGCGATTCGCCGCTCGTCATGGTGACGACGATCGCATCACGGACCACACCACGCCATCCCGCGAAGACAGGACACCGACATATGGACCGAGCCGAACACATCAGCATCGAACCGGCGCTCGCGCTTGCCGCCGACGAACTGGACGGATGCGATTTCTCGTTCGACATCGCGTGGGAATTGAACGCGCCGTATCAGGACTTGCTCGATCTTCGCGCGCTGCCGGTGCGACGCAAGGACTACGGCTTCGATCCGGCCGGCTGGGCGAGCGGCGCGTCGGGCCGCACGGCGCTGTTTCGCGCGACGGCCGGCGAACGGCTCGCCGGCTTCGTCGCGATCGAGGAAAGCTGGAACGGCATGGCCGAGATCGCGGAGCTGGCCGTCGACCGCCAGTGCCGGCGCCAGGGGATCGGGCAGTTCCTGCTGGCAGCCGCCGAAGCGTGGGCGCGCAGCCACGGGTTCGGCTTCATGCGGCTCGAAACGCAGGCGAACAACGTCGCGGCCTGCTCGACCTATGCACGCGCGGGCTTCGCGCTCGGCGGCCACGACCGCTTCCTGTACGCCGATGGCGAGAACGCCGGGGAAGTCGCGTTGTTCTGGTACAAGGACCTGCGCGACGGGCAGACCGCGCGAAGCCGCACGGTCGACCCGGCATCGGTGCCGGCGGTGCGCTGAGGCACGGCCGGCCGTCGCGTCGATACCGCGCTACTTCCGCGTCGCCACGATGAACAGGCGCGGAAACGGCAGCAGCACCGTACCGTCGTCCTGCGCCGGATAGCCGTCCGGCCCGGCCAGCGCGTCGCGATAGCGTGCGACGAACGCGCGCTGTTCGGGCGCGTCGAGCGCCGCGAGGAACGGCCGCAGCGCGCTGCCCTTGAACCATTCGACGACCGCATCCGCGCCGCCGCGCAGCGGGTGGTAATAGGTCGTGCGCCATACGTCCACGCGCGAACACAGCGGCGCGAGCAGCGCATGATAGTAGCGTGCGTCGAACCGCTCGGTGCGCGCCGCGCCTTTCAGCTTGTCGGCCCACGGCCCGTCCGCGGCGACTTCGCGCATCAGCCGGTGCGCCGGTTCATCGAGGTTGTCGGGCATCTGCACCGCGAGATGGCCGCCCGGCGCGAGGCGGCCGACGAGCATCGGGAACAGCGTGTCGTGCGCCGGCACCCATTGCAGCACCGCATTCGACAGGATCAGGTCATAGCCGCCCGGATCGTCCCAGGCGGCGACATCGGCAAGGTCGAAACGCAGTGCCGGCAGGCGCTTGCGTGCAGCCGCGATCATGTCCGCCGACGCGTCGATCCCGTGGGTCGTCGCGTCCGGTGCGCGCGCGATCAGCGCTTCCGTCGAATTGCCCGGCCCGCAGCCGATATCGATCGCGGTATGGATCGGCGTCTTCGGCACGGCGGCCAGCAGGTCGCGCACCGGCCGCGTCCGTTCGTCCTCGAACTGCACGTACTGGGTCGCGTATTGATCGAGCGGGGTCGTCACGATGGATCTCCTGGTCGGCATGAGCGGCTGCGTTGCATCGCGCACGGCGATGCAACGGGCCATCGATTCAGCGCATTCTGCGACTGCCGCCGACCTTCAGTAAAATGAATTTAATATCGTGATTGATTCAAAATTCTGATGAAGATCGATACGCTCGGTGTCCAGGCTTTCGTCGCGATCGCCGACGGCGGCAGCTTCAGGCAGGCAGCCGATACGCTGCACGTCACGCAAACGGCGATCACGCAGCGGCTGCGCAAGCTCGAATCGTATCTCGGCGTCGCACTGGTCGAGCGCACGACGCGCCGCACCACGCTGACCGAGATCGGCCGGCGTTTCCTGCCGCAGGCCCGCCGGCTGCTGAACGAGCTGTCCGACGCGCTGACCGAAATCCGCGAGACCGGCCTGAGCCAGCGCGGCGACGTCACGATCGCGTGCGTGCCGACGGTCGGCGTGCAGTACCTGCCACGCATCCTGCGCGCGTTCTCCGGGCATCGGCCGCACGATCGCGTGAAGATTCTCGATCATGCGTCGGCGTCGGTGCTGCAGGCCGTGCTGCGGCGCGAAGCGGAATTCGGCATCAGCATCGCCGGCGACCAGCACCCGGAACTCGTCAGCGTGCCGCTCACACATGATCCTTATGTGCTCGTGTGCCGCGACGATCACCCGCTCGCGAAGCGGCGGCGCATCCGCTGGGCGGCGCTGCAGCCGCATCCACTGATCTTCGCCGGCGAAGTGAGCGGCAATCGCGGGCTGCTCGAAGGCGCGCTGAAGACGAGCGGCGTGTCGCTGCATTCGTTCTACGAGGTGCAGCGCAGCTCGACGGCGCTCGGGCTCGTCGCGGAAGGGCTCGGCGCGGCCGTCGTGCCGAAGCTCGCGATCCAGAAGAACGCGTATCCGATGATCCGTACGATCGAGCTCGTCGAACCGTCGGTGTCGCGCACGCTCGTGCTCGTCACCCGCAGGAGCGCGCAACTGTCGCCCGCGGCGCGGGCGCTGTACGACATGATCGTCGAGCGGGCAGCGCCCGGGCGGTGATCCGGGAGCGGTGCGGTACGACCCGCGTGTCACGGGATGCCAGGCAACGACCGGTTGCCGCTCAAAGCACCTTGACCATAAACACGCGCGCCGCGCCTGCCGGCTCGCACGGCACTTCGCCGAACGTCTCGTAACCGTGCTTCCGGTAGAAGTCGGGCGCCTGGAACGAGATCGTGTACAGCACCGCACGCGCGCAACCGCGCCGCTTCGCCTCCGCTTCGGCCTCGCGCAGCAGCCGGCTGCCGAAGCCGCCGCCGCGCAGCGATTCGGGCAGATAGAACAGGTCGATGAAGAACAGGCCGAGCGACGTCCGGCCGGTGAGACCGCCCAATACCTCGCCGGTCACGTAGACGTCAAGCGCGGCTGCATCGGCGCGCCCCGTCATCGCATGGTTGAATTCGCCGAGCTTGCGGCTGATGAAGTCTCGGGCGGCCGGTTGCCCGGTGTCGGTCAGTTGAAGGATAACGTCGGGATGCGGTGTCATCGGAGGCGAACACGTGCGTGAATGGATCGCCGGGTGTGCGGCAGCCGCGGCGGACGTCGCACGACTATAGCGCGTCGTCACGCGTTCACGCCATCGCGAACGCCGCCGTCGGACCGCGACGATCGCGCCCGCCACGCCGGTATCGCGTCCGCGATGAAGCATGTCACTTCGCGTTCAGCTCCTTCCAGCGCCGGTACACGTCGATCGCGCCGTCATGCTTTCGCTGCACCATCGGCAGCCGGCGTTCCTCGATCGGTTTCGCATATTCGGCATAGAACGTATCGAGCTCGAAATACTTGCGGTCATCCCGATAGAACGGCGCGTAATCCTCGCGCGTCGTGATGTAGATCACGCGTTTCGGGCTGCAGTAGTACAGCGAGCCGAGGCACATCGGACACGGGCTCGCGAGGATGTAGATCTCGCAGTCGGTCAGGTGCTCGGTGCCGAGCGTGCGGCACGCGTCGCGCACCGCGAGGATCTCCGCGTGCGCGGTCGGGTCGCTGGTCTGCGCGACGAGGTTCGGGCTCTCCGCGACGATCTCGCCGTCGCGGACGATCACCGTCGCGAACGGGCGGCCGCCCTCTTCCACGTTCTTCATCGCGAGATCGATCGTGCGTTTCACAAAATCCATGGTTGCGTCCTCGTTGAAACGGCATGGCGGGAACGTGCGCCGGCCGGCGCACGTCGGGTGGCACCGCGCGGCACCGCGTGGCGGCGCCGCACCGGCGTCAGAACGGCTTGGTCGGCAAGTACTTGCCGTCGAGCGTGATCACCGCACGCGAGCCGCCTTCGGGATCGTCGACCTTCTTCACGTCGAGCCGGAAATTGATCGCGCTGATGATGCCGTCGCCGAACTTCTCGTGAACGAGCGCCTTCAGCGTCGTGCCGTACACCTGCAACATTTCGTAGAAACGGTAGATGGTCGGGTCGGTCGGCACGCGATCGTCGATGCTGCCGCGCAGCGGGATCGTCTGCAGCAGCAGCACCGCGTCGTCGTCGAGGCCGAGCTTGTCGGCGACGATGCGCGCCGCGTCGGCCGGTAACGCATGCTGGCCGAGCAGCGCGGCCGTGACGAACGCTTCGCTCAGGCCCGTGCCCTCGGTGAGCTGCGCGAACGACAGGTTCTTGCGCGCTTTCGCGAGGACGACGGTTTCCGCCAGCGCGTGGCGCGCCGTCTGACTGTGCTGGGACTGGATCATGGTAATGCCTCGTAGTGGAGTGGGAGCGATTCAGGCCGCGACGGGCAGCGTCGCGGGGGTGGCGCGGACGCCGGGATGGTCCGCGAGGGACACGAACCGGCCGGTCGCGCCGTCGTAGGCGTCGATGCAGCCCGATTCGATGTCGTAGACCCAGCCGTGCAGCGCGAGACGCCCTTCTTCGAGCGCGAGCCGCACGGCGGGGTGCGTCTTCAGGTTGGCCAGTTGCGCGACGACGTTCTCGCGCACCATCGAGTCGATCCGCTCGCGCTCGCTGCGGTGCGTGCGCGCCTCGTTCACGACCCGCGCCGAATCGGCATAGCGCAGCCAGTGGCCGACGGCCGGCATGTGATCCATGCACTGGCAGGTCGCGATCGCGGTCATCGCGCCGCAATCGGAATGCCCGCAGATCACGACGTCGGTCACGCGCAGCGCGGCGACCGCATATTCGACCGACGCCGACACGCCGCCCGGCTCCGGGCCGTACGACGGCACGATGTTGCCCGCGTTGCGGATCACGAACAGGTCGCCCGGCTCGCGCTGCGTGACGAGTTCGGGCACGAGCCGGCTGTCCGAGCACGAGATGAACAGCGCCCGCGGGTTCTGGCTGCGCGCGAGATCGCGAAACAGCGCGGCGCGCGCCGGGTAGGCGTCGCGCTGGAACTTCAGGAAGCCTTCGATGATGTCCTTCATCGCGTGTTCTCCGGTGCGGGTGGAATCGATGAAGGGCAGGTTACGCCCGACTTCCGATAACGTAAAAGACTGATTTATGATCCACCGGATAAGCACGACTTATGGGAACCGCCATGCTGCTGCGTCACATCCACTACTTCCTGGCCGTCGCCGAACATCGCAGCTTCACGCGCGCGGCCGCCGCGCTGCACGTGTCGCAGCCCGCGCTGTCGCAGCAGATCCGCCAGCTCGAGGACACGCTCGGCGCGCAACTGTTCGACCGCACCGGACGCGTCACGCGGCTGACCGATGCCGGCGACGTGTATTTCCGCTATGCGCGGCAGGCGCTGCACGATCTCGCGGAAGGCCGGCGTGCGATCCACGACGTACAGGATCTGAGCCGCGGCTCGCTGCGCCTCGCGGTCACGCCGACCTTCACGAGCTATCTCGTCGGGCCGCTCGTCGAGGCGTTTCACGGCCGCTATCCGGACGTCTCGCTGTCGGTGCGCGAGATGTCGCAGGAGCGGATCGAGGCGCTGCTCGTCGACGACGAGCTCGATGTCGGCATCGCATTCGAGGACGTGCAGACGGCGGATATCGACGCGCAAACGCTGCTGGTCGAAACGCTCGCACTCGTCGTGAACCGCGGGCACGCGCTCGGCGGCAAACGCAAGGCCGGGTTGCGCGCGCTGCACGACGCACCGCTCGTGCTGCTCACCGCGGAATTCGCGACGCGCACGCAAATCGACCGTTATTTCCGCGCGCACGACGTGCAGCCGCGCGTGCTGATGGAAGCGAATTCGCTCGGTGCGGTGATCGAGATCGTGCGCCGCACGACGCTTGCGACGCTGTTGCCGGCGACGATCGCCGTCGAGCACGACGATCTCGTTGCCGTCGCGCTCGATCCGGCGGTGCTGCGGCGCACGGCCGTGCTGTTGCAGCGCCGGGGCGCGTATCGGAGTGCGGCCGCGCGTGCGTTCGTCGAGCTGGCGCTCGCGCACGGGGCGGAAAGATCGAGGCGGGAAGGCAGCGCGCGTGCGACGCGCAACAAGGCGTCCGGCTGAATGCCGTCATGCGCGACGGCAAGCAACGCCGTCCCGCGCGGACGTCCGGCGTTTCACTCGACCGAAACGCCCGCGTGTCGTTGATCCCCAGGCGCAGGGAACGCGCGTCAGTTGTACCCGAGGATCGCCACCGCCGCGACCTCCGGCCGGTCGATCGCGCCGCCGACGAGCGACGTCGTCGGCTCCTGCAGCACGGCCTGATACGAAGTGACGCGCCCCGCTTCCGGCGCGCCGGCTTCGTCCCGAACCGGTTGATCGAAGGCATCGATACCGCTGAGGCAGTCGGATTGCGTTTGCATGAAAGTCATCTCCATTCCTTTGCTTTGATATGTCGTTGATGGTCTAGCTGGCCTGCTTCAACGCGACCGCCTGCACAGGCGCGCCGTCGTGCGCCGCCTCGGACCGCGCCAGCTGGGCGCGCGTGCGCCGCGTGATGTGGATCACCGCGAACACGACCGGCGCGATCAACAGCCCTTCCGCCAATTCGGGATCGACCGGCAGGTTCATCACGTGCAGCGCCTTGAACGCCGCGGTCGCGAGCGACAGCACGTAGTACGAAATGGCGGCCACCGACAGCCCTTCGACCGCGTGCTGCAAATGAAGCTGGTTGCGCGCGGTGCGCTCCATGCCGGCCAGGAGCCGCGTGACGTCCTTTTCCTGCGCGAGATTCACGCGGGTGCGCAGCAGGTCGACCGCCCGCGCGATTCGCGCGGCGATCTGTTCGTGGCGCGCCCATACGCTGCGGCAGGTTTCCATCGCCGGCGCGAAGCGCCGCTCCATGAATTCGGCGAGCGTCGGCATGCCTTCGATACGCTCCTCGCGCAACTCCTGAATACGCGCGAGCACGAGCTTTTCGTACGCGCGCGACGCGCTGAAGCGCGCCCCCGATCCCGACAACGATTCGACCCGCACCGCGAGATGCGTGAGCTTGACGAGCAACGCCGCGTCGTCGCCGTCGGCGCCGCTCGCGTCCATCCGCTGCATCAGTGCATGCAGCGCCGCATGGATCTCGTCGAGCTCGCGGCTCATCCGGCGCGCGACGGGCAGCGCAAGCAGCGCCATCATCCGGTACGTCTCGATTTCGTACAGACGCTGCAACAGCCGGCCGCCCTGCTCCTCGCGGAAATCCTCGTCGACGACGAGAAAGCGCATGAAGCCGTCGTCGCGCACGTGCCAGTCGCAGAACACCTTGCCGCCGCCGAGCACGTGGCTGCCGACGAGCGCGGGCCCGTCGATCCAGCGCCGCAGGTCGCCGCACACGCGCCGCGCGGCGTCGCCCGACAGCAGTTCCATCCGCACCGCGACGAAGCGGATGCCGGCCAGCCGCGCGAACCACGCGGCCGGAATGCCGGCGATCGCGCGATCGTCGAAATAACCGGTGTCGCGACGCGGCGCGACGAACGTGAAGGTCGAGAATTCGGTGTGGCGTTCCCACTTCAGGTACCAGCCGCACGGCGACTGCACCGCATGGTGCGTCGCGCCTTCGTGCGGCGCGTCGATCCCCGTGTCGCGGCACAGCGCATGCAGCAGCGTTTCGTGGATGTCGGGCTGGCCGTCCGCATAGATCGCGTAATGCGTGAGCGACACGGCTTCGGCGAGCCGCAGGAACGGCCGGGCATGCAATTCCGCGGCCAGTGCGGCGCGCAACGGATGGTCGATCATCGATACACCACGCTTCCTTGTTCGGTGCTGCACGCCGGATCAACCGGCCTGAACGCCGCGCCGCCCTGGGGCGAAACACCAGCGTGATCGCACTATGGCAGACACACAGCAACAATAAAAACGCATAATGCTGATCGTTACGTTCAGTTTTCCTGATACCCATGAAGATGCTCGATCACGACGTGCTGGCCACCGTCGTCGCCGTCGCGGAAACCGGCAACATGACCCGCGCGGCCGAGGCCGTGAACCGCTCGCAGTCGGCCGTGAGCATGCAGATCAAGAGCCTGGAGGACGCGATCGGCCGGCCGCTGTTCGTGCGCAAGCCGCGCAGCATCGTGCTGACGCGCGAGGGCGAGGTGCTGCTGGGATTCGCCAGACGAATGCTGGCGCTGCGCGACGAGGCATGGGCGGCCGTGGTGCGGCCGGAAGTGACCGGCAAGGTCGTGATCGGCGTGCCGGACGACTATGCGTCGTCGCTGCTGCCGTCGGTGCTGAAGAAATTCTCCGCGACCTACCCGAAGGTCGAGATCCAGGTGATGGGGCTGCCGAGCAGCGCGCTCGCGCCGCTGATCAAGGAAGGCACCGTCGATCTCGTGTGCGGGACGCGCATCAAGGGGCTGTCGGGCGATTTCATCCGCCACGAGCCGATGGCGTGGGCCGCGATGACGAACGGGCCGCGCGTCTGGGAGGAACGGCCGCTGCCGATCGCGGTGTTCATGCCGGGCAGCGTCGCGCGCGAGAACGCGATCCGCAGCCTCGAACGCGCGAAAGTCCCCTATCGCACGTCGTATGAAAGCCCGAGCCTGCTCGGGCTGCTCAGCATGGTCGAGGCCGGCCTCGCGGTCGCGCCGCTCGCGCGCTGCGCGATTCCCGCGCAACTGTCGATGCTCGGCCGCTCGCACGGGCTGCCCGACCTGCCGCCGCTCGAGCTGATCCTCGCGCGCAGCACCAAGTCGAAACGGCCGCCGTGCGACTTCCTCGCGGAACAATTGATGGAAGACCTGCAGCGGCAGACCGGGCAGACCGGCGACGCGTGAGCACGCCGGCGCCGGCTCGCAGCAAGGTCAGCGATGGCCGGTCGCGCCATGCCCGGCCGCGCGCAACGCCGCGTTGACGATGCCGGCCACCGTATCGACGAGCGCTTCCAGCGTGTCGCCGTGCACGTGTCGCCCGGCAGGCGGAACGTGCTCGCTGCGCCGGCCGCCCCACTGCGAGCCGGCCGTGACCGACAGCGTCGCGCTGAACCGCTGGCCGTGCCGGCGGCCGAAGATGCCGATACGCCGTTCGGCGACGTAAGCCTGTTCGGGAAGAAACAATCGGATCTCAACCGCCGCTTGATCAGGGTCGGCCGCACAAGCATCCGCATCGAACGCCGGTGCGAATGCCTTGACGATGCGGAACGTCACGTGGGAATCCCACGCGGCGAGCGGCCCGCCGGCCGCGTCGACGCGTTCGGCGTCGACCGACCACTGATGGCGATCGGGCACGCGAATCGCCTGGCGCAGCAGCACGTCCGCCGCGCGAACCGTCACCGTCAACTGCCGGGCAAGCTGCCTGCCCGACGGCAACGCCGCGGTATGCGCGCGACGGGCAGCCGGGCGCGCAACACGCACTTCTTCCGTAAGGTACATGGGCCCTCCCTGTTCAGGGGTCGCGCCGCGTTCGACGCAGCGCACAAACGTCCACCATCGCCAGCCGGCGAACAGCACCGCGGCCGGCGAATCGGCGGCGGATTAGCCAAGCAATCGCCGTTCCCGGCTCAGCCAGCGTCGGCCGGGAGCCGCAACCGGCGCGCGATCGGCCCGATTACCGCATCGACTTGCTGCGCGATCAGCGTGTGCAGCGTGAAATCCAGATCTTCCGCGGCGATGTCGAAATGCACGTGGATCACGTTGCGCACCGCGCGGGCGCTGACGACGTACACGCCGAGCGGGGAATGCAGCAATGCGGCAAGCCGGGCGTGCGCGGCCGCGGCGGAGCCGGCCGTCAGCGTGACCGGCAGTTGCAGGCGCGGGCGCGGCGGCGGGAACGGTACGACGTGGCCGGATGGGCCGGCGCGCAACCGGCGGCCTGCGACATCGAACGCGGGAAAGGGATGAATGAAGGTCATGGCGCGGACGGAAGCCGTCCCGGCTGTCAACACGTCCCCAGCTTAGAAGGGACCGTATAAACGCCGTGCAAAAAAACGGTGTGCCCGTGCAAAAAACGGCATGCCGGCCGGGCGCTGGCCCGTCTTGACGACGTGATACGGCCGCTCGGCCGTCGCGCGTGCCCCGTCAACCATGACAGGTCGACAGCCGGCAATCCGCCGATACACTGTGTGCCGTCCCGACGGCCTCGATCGATGTCACCGATGCCTGCCGCCGGCTTCGATTGCGCATGGCCTGCCGCTTCCCGCCCGCCCCGCGCACCTTCCGCACCTTTCCAAGGAGTTGCACTTGAAGCCCTGGCGCCATGCGCTGTTCGCCTTCGCCGGCCTCCTGGCCGCCGCGTCTTCCGGCGCCCATCCCGTCTGCACGGTCGTCGCCGACGCCGCCACCGGCAAGGTGCTCGTGCAGCAGGGCGATTGCACGACCCGCGTGACGCCGGCATCGACGTTCAAGGTCGCAATCGGCCTGATGGGCTTCGACGCCGGCGTGCTGAAGGACGCGCACACGCCCACGCTCGATTTCCATGCCGGCTACCCCGACTGGGGCGGGGCGCCGTGGCGCGAGCCGACCGACCCGGCACGCTGGATGAAGCTGTCGATCTTCTGGTATTCGCAGCAGGTCACGCAGGCGCTGGGGCAAGCGCGCTTCCAGCAGTACACGAGCGCGTTCGGCTACGGCAACGCCGACGTCACCAGCAACGAGGGCGAACGGCCCGGGGTGATGGGCGCGTGGGTCAATGCGTCGCTACGCATCTCGCCGCTCGAACAGGTCGCGTTCATGCGCAGGATCGCGCAACGGACGCTGCCCGTCAGCGCGCACGCGTACGACATGATCGCGCGCATCACGCTGATCGACGCGCAACCGGGCGGCTGGACGGTGCACGGCAAGACCGGCACCGGCTCGCCCGGTATCCAGTACGACGCCGCACACGCATACGGCTGGTTCGTCGGCTGGGCGACGCAGGGTGCGCGCACGCTGGTGTTCGCGAACCTGATCCAGGACGACGCGCGGCAGACGCCGAATGCCGGCCTGCGCGCGCGCGACACGCTCCTCGCGGCGCTGCCGACGCTCGCCGAACCGGCCCGGCCGCAATGAGCGCCGCGCCCCGCAACGCCCGCATCGACCTGCTGCGCGGCATCTCGATCCTGCTCGTGCTGCTGCATCACTTCAACATCGCGTATTCGCTGCGCGACACCGCGCTCGCGCGCGTGCCCGGCTGGGACACGATCCATGCGATCGTGCGCAACGGCAACTACGGCGTGACGATGTTCTTCGCGATCTCGGGCTACCTGATCACGTCGAACGCGCGCCGCCGCTGGGGCAGCCTCGGCGCGCTCGACGTGCGCGCGTTCTACGTGTCGCGCATCGCGCGGATCGTCCCGTGCCTGCTTCTGCTGCTCGCGCTCGTCAACGGCCTCGCGGCGGCCGGCGTGCCGATCTTCGCGAACCACGCGCCGCAGGGCGTCGCCGTGTCGTACTGGCTCGTGAATCTGGCGTCGCTCACGTTCTGGATGAACGTGCTGATCGGCGCGTACGGATGGGTCAACTACGCGCTCGCCGTGCTGTGGTCGCTGTCGGTCGAAGAGGTGTTCTACCTGTCGTTTCCGCTGCTGTGCATCGCACTGCGTCGCGACACGCGGTTGCTCGCGTTCTGGCTGCTGATCGCCGCGATCGGCCCCGTGTACCGCTACACGCATCCGGGTGACGAAGGCGGGTTCCTCTATGCGTACTTCGCGTGCTTCGACGGCATCGCGATCGGCTGCTGCACCGCGCTGCTCGCCGAACGCGCGCAATGGCGCAAGCTTGCAGCCACGCCCGTGCAGTGGCTTGTCGCGACACTGATGACCGCGCTCTATCTCGCGTGGCCGATCGCCGAAAGCCATGTGCTCGGCGTGTCCGCGATGGCGCTCGGCACGGCCGTGCTGCTGATCGGCGCCCATGCGGAACGCGCCCCCGCTCGCGGTCGCCTGCTCGCGCCGCTGCGCTGGAGCGGCCGGCTCAGCTACGAGCTGTATCTGTTCCACCTGATCGTGCTCGGCACGCTGCGCACGTTCTGGCCGCCGTCTGCCACGCATGGCGACGGCAAGCTGGTGCTGCTCATCGCGTATCTGGCGCTGTCGGCCGGCGTGAGTGCGGTCATCGCGCGCGGCTATGCGACGCCGCTCGATCGCTTCATCAAGCGTGCGGCGTCGCGGCCCGCGGCGCCAGTGACGGACAGCGCGCGCGTGTAGCTTCCCGCACGTCGCGGCGAACAAGGCGGAAGCGGCCAGGGCCACGCGGTATCGCCTGCACGATACCGGCCGGCCCGACCGCAAGCGCCTCTTGCGCCGCGTCGCTCAATCGAGATAGTCCGCGTATTCCTTGCGCGAATAGCCGGCGAGCGTCTGCCACGGCAACGTGTCCCGCCGCGCGGCCGGTGCCGGCGTCAACGTCAGCTTGCGCGTCACGCGGCCGTCCGCGCTGCGGTATTCGACCGACAGCGGCGCCTGCAACCGCTCGCTCCACAGAATCCGGTTCGCGCCGCGCGCGCCGGGCGTGTCCACGGCCTGCTCGTACCAGACGGTGCCGGGCGCGTCGCCGCGCTTGGCGACCGCGAGCCGCTTCAACTGCGACGGCGGCGTCACGTAGTACGCGTTGTCCCACGAGCCGTCGAAGCCCGTGGTTTCGTACTCGGCCGGCGGCACGCTGACGACCGTCCGGTTCGCCACGTCCACGTACTCGATGCGAGCCGACTTGCCGTCGTACGTGACGTGCCGCGCGGCGGCCTGGAAGTTGAAATGCTCGTGGCCGGCGTGGGCCGCGGCCGGTTTTACCCCGGCGCGGCGACCCGCATCGTGATCGTGGTCATGACCGTGATCGTCGCCATGCTCGCCACCGGCCGCCGCCGCGGGCAGCACGCGCTCGACCCACACGTGGCCGTCGCGCCGCACCATCCGTTCACGATACAGCGTCGTGCGCGTCACGCCGTCGGCCGTGACCGTGCGGCTTTCGTGCTGCAGCACGGCGTCGAGATCGGCGGCGGCCACCGCGGGCAGTGCCACCCACCCGCAAGCGAGCACGCAGAGAAGCTGACGTTTCATCGTGACGTCATCCGGCTCAGAAGCCGAACGCCGAGCGCACGAGACCGAACACCTTCGTGTTGTCGATCGTGCCCTTGAACGCCTTCGCGTCCGCGCCGTCGGCGAACAGCATCACGTCGCCGCCCCCGTGCGTCTCCGATCCCGCGCTGCCCATCCGCACGCCGACTTCCTGCAGGTACGCTTCGTTCATCGCGGTGGCCGAATCGACCGACGCGCGCACGTTCGGCCGGTTGGCACCGTTGCCGAACACCAGCGTCGTGTAGGTATTGCCGTCGGCATCCTTGCTCGGCTGACCGTCGCGATAGTTGCGGCTGATGTCGAGAATCGGGTTGCCGCGCTTCGAATAGCCGTTGATCGTCATCGTGTGGTCGTGGTCGGCCGTCACGACGATCAGCGTATTCGCCAGGTCGACCTTCGACAGCGCGACGCGGATCGCTTCGTCGAACGCCGCCGTGTCTTCGAGCGCGCGCTTCGCGTTGGTGCCGTGCAGCGCGTGATCGATCCGGCCGCCTTCGACCATCAGGAAATAGCCGTTCGAATTCTTCGACAGCACGTCGATCGCCTTCGACGTCATGTCGGCCAGGCTCGGCTGCGTCGGCCCTTCGCCCTTGCCCGCGACGCGATCGAGTTCGTACTCGAGATGACTGGTCGAGCTGAAGAGACCGACCAGCTTGCCGTTGCCGACCTGCGCGAGCTGATCCCGGGTCGCGACGACCGTGTAGCCCTTCGCCTTCATCTCGTCGAGCAGGTTGCGCCCGTCGGCACGGCCGCGCTTGTTCGACACCGGATCGAACGGCGTCCAGTGGTTGCGGCCGCCGCCCATCAGCACGTCGACGCCGTCGCCGAGCGCCGCGTTGTAGCCCGCGCCGCCGGGCACGGCCTGCGCGGCGATGTCGTACTGCGCATCGCGATGGCAGATGTGTGAATAGGTCGCGGCCGGCGTCGCATGTGTGAGCTCGGTGGTCGTGATCGCGCCGACCGCCTTGCCGCGCGCCTTCGCCAGTTCCAGCAGCGTCGCGACCGGCTGGCCGTTGCCCGGTGCGCAATGGTTGACGGTCTTGTTGCCGTTGACGTCGCTGCCCGGCGCGACCGCGCGCGTGTCGGACGACATCGACAGCACTTCGTTGTTCATCTTCACGCCGGTCATGTACGCGGCCATCGACGGCGCGCTGTCGGTCGTCTGCGCGTCGTTCGAGAAGGTCTTGACGCGCGCGGTGCGGGCCAGCTTCTCCATCGTCAGTTGCCCCGATTCGCCGACCTTGTAGATCCGGCTCGCGGTCACGGTCGTCGGCCCCATGCCGTCGCCGAGAAAGAAGATCACGTTCTTCGCCTGGCCGGCGGCCTGCGCCGCGCCGCACGCGAAACCCGCGACGGCCAGCGCCGCCGCGATGCACTTGATGGTCGACATCCTGTATTCCCCTGTACCCGTGTTGTCGGCGCTCAAAGCTGCACCGCGTTGCGCACCAGCTCGAAGACCCTGTTGTTCTCGATCACGCCGTGGAACGCATCCGCGCCGCGACCGATCGCACCGAGGAACACATCGGTGCCGCCGTGCGTCTCGCTGCCCTTGTCCATTCGCACGACCGCCTCCTGGCGATAGTCGTCGGCGCCCGTCACCGCATCGGTCAGCGCGGTGCCCGCGCGGCTGCCCTGCACGCGGTTCTCGCCGTTGCCGAAGCCGATGATCGTGTACGGCGCGCCGTCCGCGTCCTTCGCGATCGCGCCCGTCTGGTAGCTGCGCAGCACGCCCAGCACGCCGGGCTTGCCCGCTTCCGTCTTGCCGGTGCGCGCCGCATAGCCGTTCAGCACCAGCGTGTGATCGTGATCGGCCGTGACGACGATCAGCGTGTTCGTCAGGTCGGGATCGGTCTTGCGGACCTTGTCGAGCGTCGCCTTGATCGCGTTATCGAACGCGATCGTGTCCTGCAGCGCGCGCTTCGCATTGGTGTCGTGCAGCGCGTGATCGATCCGGCCGCCCTCGACCATCAGGAAATAGCCGTTCGGGTTGGCCTGCAGCACGTCGAGCGCGCGCGTGGCCATGTCGGCGAGGCTCGGCTCCCTGGTCGCGCCGCGATCGAGGTCGTAGCTCATGTGGCTCGACGCGAACAGGCCGACCAGCTTGCCGCGCTTCGTCGCATCGGCGGCCAGCAGGTCGTCGCGGTTCTGCGCGAACGCGTAGCCTTTCGCCTTCAGCTCGTTGACCAGGTTGCGGCCATCGGTGCGCTTGCCGCCGCCGTCCTTCGGCACGAAGAATTGCGCGCCGCCGCCGAGCACGACGTCGACGCCGTCGCCCAGCGCGCCGTTGTAGCCCGCGCCGCCCGGCACGAGCTGCGCGGCGATGTCGTTCTCGGCATCGCGGTGGCACACGTGCGCATACGTCGCGGCGGGCGTCGCGTGCGTGACGCGCGTGGTCGTCACGACGCCGGTCGCCATCCCGTTCGCCTTCGCGATTTCGAGCAGCGTCGACACCGACTTGCCGTTGTTCGCGCCGCAGTTGCCGGTGAGGCCCGCGCTCGGCTCGATCGCCTTCGTGTCGGGCGACATCGAGATCACTTCGTTGTTGGTCTTGACGCCGGTCATGTACGCCGACATCGACGGCGCGCTGTCCGTCACCTGCGCATCGTTCGAATAGGTCTTCACGAACGCGGATTCCGGCAACGTATCGATCGTCAGCGCGCCGTCTTCACCGACGCCGTAGATGCGTGCCGCCGTCAGCGTCGTCATCCCCATCCCGTCGCCGAGGAAAAAGATCACGTTGCGCGCCGCCGTCTTCACCGGGGCGGGTGTCGAGCTGGTCGGGCCGTCGTCGCTGCCGCATCCGGCCAGCGCAAAGGCGCCGGCACACAGCAGCGCCGCCATTTTGATTCGATTCATGTTGCCGATCTCCCCCGCCGTTGATGCTTTCGAAATGAAAGGCGATGGTAGGAAGCCGATGTGACGGCAAGATGAATGGAAACTGGAAGGATCGGTATGGCTGATGAAAGGATGGAACGAGGCGCCGCGTCCGGGCGCCCCGCGCGACCGGGCTCAGCCGGCGTATGCGGCGGCGGCGCAGCGCACGGTGACGATTCGTGCAGGTGGAAGATTGGCCCAGACGATCCGGCTGCCGCTGGCAACGAATGCCGAGTCGCCGAGCGGATGACGGCCTGGCGGGCGCAGGTCGTAGGTGAATTGAATCATCACGCCGTCGGCCGACAGCACGCGATGGCATTGACCGACGATCGCCGCCACGGCTTCACGGGGCAGCGTGCGCAGCGGCAGGCACGACACGATCGCGTCGACCGTCGCGCCCGGCGGCAGCAACCGCTCGAGCTGCCGTGCGTCGCCCGACACGATCGAGATACCGGGAAAGCGCCGTCGCAGATGCTGCACGAACGCCGGCGAGCGTTCGACGACGACGAGACGCCGGGGCGCGACGCCGCGTTCCAGCAGCGCCGCGGTGATCGCGCCGGTGCCGCCGCCGAGTTCGACGACCAGCCCGTCGCCATCCGGCACCGCGTCGGCCATCTCGCGCGCCAGATGCCGCGAACTCGGGCACAACGCGCCGACCGCGGCCGGCCGGCCGACCCACTCGCGCACGAACAGTGCCGAGACACGCCACGCGTTGGGCCACGTCATAGGCGGGCCTCCGGCGCATGCGCGCGCGGCGGCGACAGGCCGACGACTGCGCGGGACAGGGCTACGGCGACACGGGCAAGGTTCATGCGCATCCTCCTGGGCGAATCGGTCCGCCGCGGGACACGCGACGATCAATCGATTCTAGGAAACGCAAACTTAAGACGACGTGAAGATTGACCCTGATTCTCCTGACCAATTCGTGCCGGATCGGCCGTCGATTGCCGAGCCATCATCGATGCGCTGCCGCGACTGCGCGGGATAACGCGCGTCGACCAACCGGGCCTGCCGCAGCGCCGTGTCGATCGCGGCGCGAGTGCGGTCCTTATGGGTACGGCGGCCGAAATGGGGTCAGCACTTCGGCCGCCATATCGTTGTTCCCGCCGTTCATCGAAACCGTGCGCAAGTGAGCGGTACAGCCCCGCCTGCGAACCGCGCGTCACGCTCGCCGCACGACGCGCGATACACCGTCACCGCAAGTTGGTTCTCGCCAGTTCCACGATCTCGTCGCCGCGCCCGCTGAGAATCGCACGCAGCATGAACAGGCTGAAGCCCTTCGCATGCGCGAGCTCGATCTTCGGCGGCATCGCGAGCTCGTACTTCGACGTGACGACGTCGACCACCGCCGGCCCGTCATGCTCGAACGCGGTGCGCAATGCGTGTTCGACGTTCTCCGAATGCTCGACGCGCACGCTGAAGATGCCGGCGCCCTTCGCAATCGCCGCGAAGTCGGTCGGGCTCAGGTCGACGTTCGTGTCGAGATAGCCGGCCGCCTTCAGCTCCATCGACACGAAGCCGAGCAGGCTGTTGTTGTACACGACGATCTTGATCGGCAGCTTGAGCTGGCGCGCGCTCAGCAGATCGCCGAGCAGCATCGACAGCCCGCCGTCGCCCGACAGCGACACGACCTGCCGCCCCGGATGCGCACCTTGCGCGCCGAGCGCCTGCGGCATCGCATTCGCCATCGACCCATGGTTGAACGAGCCGTGCAGTTGCCGCTTGCCGTTCATCGTCAGGTAGCGCGCCGCCCAAAGCGTCGGCGTGCCGACGTCGGCCGTGAAGATCGCATCGTCGGCCGCGACCTCGTCGATGATCTTCGTCAGGTACTGCGGATGGATCGCGCGGCCCGGCGGCTCGGCCACCGCGAGATCGTCGAGCCCCTTGCGCGCGGCCGCGTAGTGCTTCAGCGCATTCTCGAGGAAGCGCCGCTGCGTCTTGCGCGTGAGCCGCGGCAGCAGCGCCGCGATCGTTTCCTTCACGGTGCCCACCAGCCCGAGCGCGAGCGGCGCGCGATGGCCGAGCTGCGAGCCCTTCCAGTCGATCTGCGCGATCTTCGCGTGGGCCGGATAGAACGGCCGGTACGGGAAATCCGTGCCGAGCATCAGCAACGTGTCGCACGATTCCATCGCGTGATAGCCGGAACTGAAACCGATCAGCCCCGTCATCCCGACGTCGAACGGGTTGTCCCATTCGACGAACTGCTTGCCGCGCAGCGCATGCACGACCGGCGCGCCGAGCGTGTCGGCCAGCGCGACCACCTCGTCGTGCGCGCCCTGCGTGCCGCTGCCGCACAGCAGCGTGACCGCATCCGACCCGTTGAGCAGCGCCGCGAGCCGGTCGAGGTCGGCATCGGCCGGCAGGATCGCCGGCGGCGCCGCGTCGCTCCACGCGGGCGCTTCGTCGGGGCCGTCGCCGAGCGCGATGTCGCCCGGCAGCACGATCACCGCCACGCCGCGCTCGTCGATCGCGGTGCGCATCGCGCGCGCCAGCACGCGCGGGAACTGCGACGCGTTCGTCACGAGTTCGGCGAAGTGGCTGCATTCGCGGAACAGCTCCTGCGGATGGGTTTCCTGGAAATAGCCGAGACCGATCTCGGTGGACGGGATGTGCGCGGCGATCGCGAGCACCGGCTGGTGATTGCGGTGGCAGTCGTACAGCCCGTTGATCAGGTGCAGGTTGCCTGGGCCGCAACTGCCCGCGCACACCGCGAGCCGCCCGGTCGACGCGGCGTCGGCGCCGGCCGCGAACGCCGCACTTTCCTCGTGCCGCGTGTGCATCCAGCGGATCGAGCCGAGCTGGCTCAGGCTGAACGACAGGCCGTTCAGGCTGTCGCCCGTCACGCCCCAGATGCGCTCGACGCCCGCTGCCGCGAGCGTCTTCGCCAGGTATTCCGCCATCGTCTGTCTTGCCATGATGCCCTCACAGTTGGGTTGTCGCGACATGCAGCCACTGCCCTGCATCGGCGCATGATAGTCAAGGACGCGAACTGACGTATGAACGGTGCAATCGCGATTCGTTCCGCGCGGCCGACCGACGCGAAACCGGCCGTCCCGCCGCGCTACAGCGGCAACGCATGGGTCGACAGGATCTCCTTGAGCACCATGAACGAACGCACCTGCCGTACGCCCGGCAGGTACAGCAGTTGTTCCGCGTGCAGCCGATTGAAGCTGTCGTTGTCGCGCGTGCGCACGAGCATGAAATAGTCGAACTCGCCGGTCACGACATGGCACTCGACGCACCCCGACACCTTCTGCGCGGCCTTCTCGAACGCGGCGAACGTTTCCGGCGTCGAGCGATCGAGCACGAAGCCGATCACGACCAGCATCCCGGCGCCGAGCGGCTTCGGCTCGAGCAACGCGACGATGCCGCGAATCAGCCCCATTTCCTTCAGCCGCTCGACGCGCCTTAGGCACGCCGGCGCGCTCAGCTTCACTTTCGCCGCGAGGCTCACGTTCGAGATCGACGCGTCCTGCTGCAATTGCCGCAGGATCGCGCGGTCGATCCGGTCGAGCGCCGGTGCGGCGTCGGCCGGCGATGCACTGCTTCGATCTAATTTCATTGCGCAAACCTCGTTTTAGACGAATTGAAATTGTTTATCTTCCGCTCATATCGTCGATAACGTAGGCTGCCGCAATTGATTTCGCAAGCTCATTTCCCGTGCTTCTGCCTATCATTTTCGTCATCGGACCACGGCCTGCCGGCCGCGCCCGAACGATCCGATTTCCGCCTCGTCCCCTGTTCCGGAGCCCCGCCGATGAATCTGCAACGCTTCCCCCGTTATCCGCTGACGTTCGGCCCGACGCCCATCCAGCCGCTCAAGCGCCTGAGCGCGCATCTCGGCGGCAAGGTCGAGCTGTATGCGAAGCGTGAGGACTGCAACAGCGGTCTCGCGTTCGGCGGCAACAAGACGCGCAAGCTCGAATATCTCGTTCCCGACGCGCTCGCTCAAGGCGCGGATACGCTCGTGTCGATCGGCGGCGTGCAGTCGAACCAGACGCGCCAGGTCGCGGCCGTCGCCGCGCATCTCGGGATGAAGTGCGTGCTCGTGCAGGAGCACTGGGTCAACTATGAAGATCCGGTGTACGACCGGGTCGGCAACATCCAGTTGTCGCGGATGATGGGCGCCGACGTGCGGCTCGTAGCCGACGGCTTCGACATCGGCATTCGCCGTAGTTGGGAAGAAGCGATGGAGAGCGTGCGACAGGCGGGCGGCAAGCCGTATCCGATTCCGGCCGGCTGTTCCGAGCATCCGCTCGGCGGCCTCGGGTTCGTCGGCTTCGCCGAAGAAGTGCGCGCGCAGGAAGCCGAGCTCGGCTTCAGGTTCGACTACGTCGTCGTCTGCTCGGTGACGGGCAGCACGCAGGCAGGGATGGTCGTCGGCTTCGCGGCCGACGGGCGCGCGGACCGCGTGATCGGCATCGATGCTTCGGCGAAGCCGGAACAGACGCGCGAACAGATCACGCGCATCGCACGGCATACGGCCGAGCTAGTCGGGCTCGGCCGCGATATCGTCGAACGGGATGTCGTGCTCGACACGCGTTACGGCGGCCCGGAATATGGGCTACCGAGCGACGGCACGCTGGAAGCAATTCGGCTGTGCGCGCGGTTGGAAGGCATGCTGACGGATCCCGTTTATGAAGGAAAATCGATGCACGGGATGATCGACAAGGTGCGGCTCGGGGAATTCGAGCCGGGGTCGAAGGTGTTGTACGCGCATCTCGGCGGGGCGCCGGCGTTGAGTGCGTATAACGGGATTTTTCGCAACGGGTGACGTCGCTTTTCGAGACAGTTCGCACTTAACGGCCCCGGTACCCAAACCGACACACGTATAAATTGAAATGCCGCCGGCAAGCCGGCGGCGAAAGATGCAGCCGCATATCACGTGGCGCACCTGAGGCACTCGATTCGACGTACTCGGATCGTGCTAGTTGCAACGACTCGCGCAATGCAGCAGCGGGCAACGCGCCCGCCTAATTCTGCGTGAGCGGATTTAGCGTCGTGCACAGGAAGCCCGTGCAGTTCTTCGGCGTGAAATAGAACGATGCCATCACCGGCGTGGGGGTGCCCAGAGCCAGATCGCTCAGATAGGCGCCTCCTTGCGCGCCGAACGTATTGGCCTGCTGCACGAAGCTCGCGCCGGTCGACTGGATCGCGGCCGACTGGTACGTGAAGGTCGGCGACTGCGTCTGGTCCTTCACGTAGATCCACGAGATCGCGGTACCGAATGCCATGCCGCCCTTCGCGCGATAACCCTTCGCCCCTTCGCTGTTGGCCTGTGCAATGAAGTCGTTGACGGTCGACGTCGGCGCCAGCGCGTCGTACGTATAGGTCGCGTTCGACGCGTTATTCTTCATGTACACGTTCGCCTGCACGGCGCCCACCATCAGCGGGCCGAGCAACCAGTAGCCCGACTGGCCCTGGCCGTTCGCCTGCGTGAGGAACGCGTTGGCATCGGCCGGCAGGCTAGTCGTCGTGTACGTGTAGGTGGCGGATGAACCGCCATCCTTGCGATAGAGATCGCCGTACGTGAGCGGCCCTTCGTAGCGGTAGCCGCTCGCCCCCTGCGCGTTGGCCGCATTAACGAAGGACGTCATGTCGGCCGGTGCCGTCTGCAACTGGTATGTGTAGGTCTGCGCGGTGCCATCGTTCACGAAGATCGACTGCGTTCCGCCATTGCCCGCAGTGTAGAAGTAGTCACCCAGATAGCGATAGCCCTTCGCGCCTTCGTTGTTGATCAGCGTCAGGAAGCTCGCCTTGTCGGCCGCGACAGGCTGCGCCTCGTAGCGCCACGTCAGCGTGACGCCGCCCGAGCCACCCGAACCGCCGCTGCCGCCGGAACCCGTGCCGCCGCTGCCGCCGTTGTTGGTCGTGCCCGACCCGCCGGACGCCGCGGGCGAGGAATTGTCGTCGCCACCGCCGCAAGCGGTCAGCGCCAGACAGGTCAATGCAATCAGTGCAACGGCTTTCATCGGGATCACCCTCCGAACGAACAGGACGAACGCAGCCGGTACGCGCGCATCGTGCCGCACGCACCGACCCTCACGAATCGGACACCAGGAATCAAGGCAATCGGCCGGCGGCCCTCGCCGGCCCGGCGACGTCAGTTGACCTGCAGCTGGCCACCGCGGCCCAGCCCGCCCTTGACGTCCTGCGCCTTGTAGCTGCGCAGCGCGACGACCATCTTGTTGTACGCATCGATGAACGCGACGACCGTCGCCTTGCCTTCCGGCGTCGACGAGAAGCCCGCCAGCGCGCCGCCCACGCCGCCACCGAAGCCACCCAGCGCCGCGCCGTAGTTGGTCGCCGTCGAGCTGCCCTCCGACGCCGCGATCTGCACCGCCGAGCGCACGTCGAACAGCGTCAGCGTCACGACCGACGCCTTCGTCTGCAGGTGGCCCGCCACCGCCGCCACCGCGCTGTTGCCGATCAGCCCGCCGATCATGCTGCCGATCCCGCCGATCGGCGAATCGTTGATCACGATCTGCGGCTCCATGTAGTAGTCGGCCGCGACACGCTGGCCCTTCTGCTGCTTCGAGCCCGCGCGGTATTCGCCCGAGTTGCGCTGCAGCTGCGTGATGCGCGACAGGCGCGCGTCGCTCTTCTGGTTGCCGATCGACGTGATCACGAAGCAGTTCGACTGCTGCACCGCCAGGCGCAGCAGCGGGTCGATTGTGGTCATCTTGGTCGCGCTGCCGAACGGGCCCCACCAGTCGGCATTGCGGCCGTCGTCGACCGCGATCGTGCCGAGCGGCGACGTGCAGCGCTGCAGTTGCGAATCGGCGCCGGCGCTCGCGCCGCCAGCCGCGGCGCCCGTCACGCCGGCGTTCTGCCCGCCGGGCGTCACCACGCCGCCGCAA
Organism: Burkholderia sp. IO2; assembly: GCF_029522185.1. Lineage (NCBI taxonomy): Bacteria > Pseudomonadati > Pseudomonadota > Betaproteobacteria > Burkholderiales > Burkholderiaceae > Burkholderia > Burkholderia sp. IO2. Next base: position 160,716 of record NZ_JAKWFH010000003.1, read on the forward strand.
CCCGCGACGGACGCGCCAAGCGCTGCAACCAGCGCACCTTGAGTGAGACGTTGGAGAAGGTTGGTCTTCATTGTCGTTGTCGATCGATTAGAGTCGTTGTTCGGCTTATGTGTCCGTGCGAACTTCGATAAGCCCCCCGGCGTGGCGCGCGATGGTGGTCTCCCCGCGGCTGCCCCCGTTGCTCGATGCCCGGTCAGTAGTACCAGTACGTCTGCTGCCAGACGCCGTAGTACGGATAGCCCGAGTACCAGTAGCCGTAATAGACGTCACGCCATTGCGTGCGCCATTTCCAGTCTTCTTCGTCTTCTTTCTTCGCCTTGCGCGCGAGATCGAGCAGCTTTTTCGATTCCTTGTCGCCGCGGCCGGCCGCGATCGACAGCCACTTCTCCGCTTCGCGCGCATCCGAGCCCATTTCCTCGAGGCCGAACAGGTAGAAACTGCCGAGCGCCTTCTGCGCGTTCAGGTCGCCGCGTTCGGCGGCCTCGCGCATCCACTTGAGCGCCTGGTAGCTGTCCTGGCGCACGCCGTCGCCGCGGAAATAGCGCAGGCCGAGGTCGTAGGCGGCCTTCGGCTGGGTCTTCGCGGTCTGCTTGAGCGCGGCGATGCGCGGCTCTTCGCGGTCTTCCGCCTCGTCCCTTTTTTGATAGGAGACCTGATCTTTAGGGCGATCGGAACAACCTGTGTCGTCGCAGATCCGTACCGTGTTCCCGGTGACGGACGGATCCTGCGCGCACGCGGCCAACAGCAACAACAGCCCCGGTGCGAGTAAACGGCGATACATGGGTACTTTCCTCAAATTTTTATCGGCGCCGCAATGCTTCGAGCTATCCCACCCCGCGAGCTCGTACCCGGTTGCGCGCGGCGCAGCGGATACAATTCCATCCGCCAACGCCGACACGCAGTCCTAGGCTCTCTCAGGTTCTCTCTTCGAATCGTTCCATCACTACTTCATTGCTGCCGCTTTTCGCTGTCCGATCAGGGCCGGAATCGATCTCCAAACATGACGCAACAAACAATAGTGACGTGGTGAGCAATAATAATGGAGAAAAACGGCATGTCAAGGCCCTTAGCGTGTTTGAAGTTTGCGTGACACGTCAGCTTTGATATGCTCTACCTCGCCCAAAACCCCTGGAGACCCCATCGAGATGTCCACCACCGAGCAGGCCAACGTCGATCTCATCACCGCCAACAAGGTGCGCGATCTCCTGAACCGGAACGGCATTCCGCCGCGCAGCCACAACACGACGATCGCGAACGTGCTCGGCCTGAGCTTCTCGGTCGTCACGCGCAAGATGAAAGGCCTGATCCCGTGGAACCTGTCGCAGTTGCAGGACATCGCGACGCACTTCGGCGTGCCACCCGCGATCCTGCTCGACGACAAGGGCACGCAGCCGGCCGCGGCCGAGATGATCGACGCGACGTTCGTGATCGAGTCGAAGCGCTTTCGCTGCCGCGCCGCGATCTCGACGAAGGCGACCAGCCAGATCGAAACGGATTTCGTCGCGCTGCAGTGGCAGGGCGAATGGATCGTCACCGAACGCGAGCATGCGCGTGAGGGCCGCACGTATCCGGTCGACGTGATCGAGCTGCGCTCGGCGCAGCCGAACGTGTACGCGGCGCGCATCGCCGTGGTCGACGATTCGCACGACGTCGCCGAAACGGTCTGTGAATACTTCATCGAGAAAGGCGTGAACGCGATTCCGTACTTCGACGGTGTGAGCTTCCGCAAGGCGCTAGAGGTCGAGGATTTCGATGGCTACATCCTCGACTGGATGCTCGGCGACCAGACGGCCGCCGAACTCGTGCGCGGCATCCGCTCGAGCGAGAACAGCGGCGCGCCGATCTTCCTGCTGACTGGCAAGATCTCGACCGGCGAAGCGAGCGAGGACGAGATTGCGCACATCGTGTCGCACTACAACGCGCGCTGCGAAGAAAAGCCCGTGCGCCTGCCGATCCTGTTCGCGGAAGTCGCCCGCGAACTGAAACTCACGCTGCCGGCGGCAGCGGCCGCGACGAACTGAGCACCGAGCACGGAAACGGCGACCGGCGCGACAACCCACTACACGCACCATAAGACCGAGGGAAAAACATGCGCATTTCAACCATCTGGATCAAAAGCCTGCTGACAACCTGCCTGCTCGGGATGGCCGCTGCGGCATGGGCCGCGTCGTCGTTCACGTTCACCGTCGACGGCAAGATCAGCAAGAGTAACCAGCAGGGAAAGATGAGCTACGTCTTTTCCGAGCAGGCGCTGATGGCGCTGCCGCAGCATACGATCGTCACGTCGACGAGCTGGACGCCGAAGGCGACCTTCACCGGCCCGCGCCTGTCCGACGTGCTGAAGACGGTCGGCGCGCACGGCACGCAGATCGAATTTCGCTGCATCGACGAATACACGTTCACGATTCCCGTGTCGGACGCCGACAAGTACGGCGTGATCCTCGCGCGGACGATGAACGGCAAGGTGCTCGGCAACGACAACTACGGCCCGTTGTGGATCATGTATCCGCGAGACCAGTATCCCGACGAGCTGAAGACGCCGCTCGGCGAAGCCAAGTTCGCGTGGCAGATCATCGGTCTGACCGTGAAGTGACATGACGCGGCGGCGATGGAAAAATAGAAAAATCATCCTGGTCCTCGGCTCGCTGTGGATCATGGGGTTCGCCGCGTGGGCGTTCCTGCTGTGGGATCTCCTCGCCACCTCGGTCAACGAGGGCGTGCTCGAGGGGCCGCGCGAAGGCGTGTTCTGGACCGCCGCGCAATACCGAAACGTCTATACGCGCTTCGATCGTCAGCTGATTCTTTACGCGACGCGCGAGGACGACGACTTCGATCACGTGCAGATGCAGCTCGACAGCCTGTCGGTGTCGTTCGGGTTCCTGCAGCGGCCGTCGGAAGTGTCCCAATACTGGCTGCGCATCCCGCGCGCGCGCAACGAGATCGACGCGCTGGGCGAATTCATGACGCGCCTGAAGCGCGAGGTGCCGCTGCTGCGCGAGTCGCCGATGCAGGCGCGGCAGGTGATCGACGAAGTCAATGCGTATTGGCCGAAAGTTAACGGCCTCGCGAACTACTTCCGCGCGATCGAAATGGCTCAGCGCGATTTCACGTTCCATCAACTGAAGGACAAACAGCGCGCGATCCTGATCCTCGGCATCGTGCTCGGTGTGCTCCTGTGCGCGCTGTTCCTGCTGCTGCTCTATACGATGCGCACGCGCGACGACCTGCTCGAACGGCAAAACGCCGCGCTCGATGCGGAGCGCAAGGCGTCGGACCGCGCGTTCGAGATGATCGAGGCGAAGAATGCGTTCCTCGGGATGGTCAGCCACGAACTGCGCACGCCGCTGCAGGCGATCTGCGGATCGATCGAGATCCTGCTCGCGCGCTCGCAGTCCGACGCGAACCTGAAGACGATTCGGCGGCTGCAGAACTCCGCGCTGTCGCTGGAGGCGCTCGTCAAGGACCTCACCGACTACATCAAGCTGCGCTCGACGAAGCGCGTCGCCGAACTGGAGACCGTCGGCATCGCGCCGCTGCTCGCCGAAGCGCTCGAACCGCTACGCGAGAAGATCGTCGCGAAACGGATCGCGGTCACGCAGCTCGTCGAGCCGCCCGGCCTCGCGATCCGCTCCGATCGCAAGCTGCTGCGACAGGTGCTGTCGAATCTGATCGAGAACTCGGTCAAGTACACTGTCGGCGGCTCGATCACGGTCGCGATCACGCTTGCCGACGCGGCGGCCGGCCAGCAATTGAAGATCGCCGTGCGCGACACCGGCGCCGGCATCGCGAAACAACATCTGTCGAAGATCTTCGAGCCGTTCTATCGCGCGAACGACGCGGTCGGGCTGCACGTCGACGGGATCGGCATGGGGCTCGCGGTCGTGCGCGAAATCGTGACGACGCTACGCGGGCATGTGGACGTGCGCAGCGTGGTCGGCGAAGGCAGCGAGTTCGTCGTGACGCTGCCGGTCGAAGTGCCGGGCGTCGATACGGCCGGCACTGCCGCCGGCGATGCGCCCGCGCCGCCACCCGCGCTGGCGTGCCACGGCCGGCGCGCGCTGGTGGTCGACGACAACGACAACGCGCGCGAAACGCTCGGCGCGATGCTCTCGGCGCTCGGCGTCGACGCCGATCTGTGCGGCACCGGGCAGGAAGGCGTCGCGCGCTTCGGCACGGGCCGCTACGACCTCGTCGTGCTCGATCTCGAACTGCCGGACCTGAGCGGATTCGACGTGGCGCGGCGTATTCGGGCGGTGGCGGAACCCGACGACAACGGTCGGCATCCGGCGATCCTCGGCGTCAGCGCGTATGAATCGGCGGCGCTGCGCGAGAACCAGCGGGTGTTCGACGCGTTCCTGCCGAAGCCGGTCCACCTGCGCGAGCTCGGCGCGCTCGTCGAGACACTGCTCGCCTGAGCCGCGCGCCGGCGCGGCATCACGCGTGCCCGTTGCCCCGCGATTCGCCTACTCGCCTACTCGCCGAGCAGATGCAGCACGATATCGCGCCGGTGCGCCGCGCGACGATGCTCGAACAGATAGATCCCCTGCCACGTGCCGAGCACCATGCGTCCGTGCTCGACCGGGATCGATAGTTGCACCTGCGTGAGCGCCGTGCGCAGATGCGCGGGCATGTCGTCGGCGCCTTCGGTGTCGTGCTCGTAGCGCGTGTCGTCCTCGGGCGCGAGCGTCGCGAAATAGCGTTCGATATCGCGCTGCACCGACGGATCCGCGTTCTCCTGGATCAGCAGCGACGCCGACGTATGGCGGCAGAACACCGTGAGCAGGCCGGTTCGGATCGCCTGCTGGTCGACGAACGCGCGCACCTGCGGCGTAATTTCGACGAGGCCGCCGCCGCGCGTGTCGACGCCGACGTGCGTGATGGCCTGTTGCATCGCCATGACCTCAGGCCAGCGCGGCGAAGCCGTCGGCTTCGATCTGTTTCGCGTCGGCGGGGCGCACGACGCGTGCGACTTCGACCCCGTCGCGCAGGAACACCAGCGTCGGCCACAGCTTCACGCCGAACGAGCGGCCGAGCGGACGGCCGGGGCCGTCCTCGATCTTCAAGTGCCGCACGGCAGGATGCGCGGAGAACGACGCCGTGATCGCGGGCTGCGCGCCTGCGCAGATCCCGCACCAGTTCGCGCCGAATTCGATGACGGTTGCGCCGCCCAGTGCGTCGACTTCCGCGCGGGTCGGCGCGTTGGCGGTGTAGCGTTGCTCGGTGTCCATCAGGCCCTCGTGTGCGTTGGCGGAACGTGACTGCACGCGCCGGCGCGATGCGGGCGGGTGCGGCCTTCGATTTCTTACTGTAGCGGAAAAGCCCGCGCGCTGCCGGCGCGGTCCGCGCGCATCGTCCGGAATGACACGACAAGATTCGGAGCGCCGCATCGCCGCGACGGGATCAGCATGGGAACCGATCCCGTCAACAAAGGCCTCGACCATGAATGCACCGCATTGCGTCACCGAACCGAACATCCTCTACTTCGGCACGCCCGTCGTGCTGGTCAGCACGCTGAACGAAAACGGCACGGCCAATCTCGCGCCGATCTCGTCCGCGTTCTGGCTCGGCTGGCGCGGCGTGATCGGCATCGCTGCCAGTTCGCAGACCACCCGCAACCTGCTGCGCACCGGCGAATGCGTGCTGAACCTGCCGTCGTCGGCGCAGGCGGACGCGGTCGACCGGATCGCGCGCACGACGGGCACGTACCCGGTACCCGACGGCAAACGCGCGAAGGGCTACGTATTCGAACCGGACAAGTTCGGCACGGCTGGGCTGACCGAAGCGGCATCGCAAACCGTCACGCCGCCGCGCGCGCTCGAATGCCCGGTGCACATGGAGGCGATCGTCGCGGCCACCTACGGAATCGGCGACGACACGCCCGACCTGCGCGGCCGCATCCGCGTGTTCGAGCTGCGCATCCAGCGCGTGCACGTGCATCCCGACCTGCTGATGGACGGTCATCCGGACCGCATCGATCCGGACAAGTGGTCGCCGCTGATCATGAGCTTCCAGAAGTTTTACGGGCTGGCGCCGCAGCAGGTGCATCCGTCGCGGCTCGCCGAGATTCCCGAACGCGCGTATCGCAGCCCCGACATCGAGCGTTCGCGCGACGCGGGCATGCTGGCCGGTAGCGCACGGTAATGAAGCGCGTGGGAGAACGCCTGTGAATCCGATACGCCGCCCTGCTGCCCCCCGTGCGGCCGATGTCGCCGCGCCGGCCCGGCACCGCCTGGCACTGCCGGCGCTGTGCATCGCCGTGCTGATCGCGCAGATCGACACGGCGATCGTCAATCTCGCGACCGAACCGATCGGCACCGCGTTCGGCGCCCGCGTCGGTGCGCTGCAATGGGTGATCGACGCGTACAACCTCGCGTATGCCGTGCTGCTGCTCACGGGCGGCCTGATCGGCGACCTGTACGGCAGGCGGCGTGCATTCGTGCTCGGCGCGACGGTGTTGAGCGGCGCGTCGGTCGTGTGCGCGCTCGCGCCGACGCTGGGCGTGCTGATCGCGGGCCGCGCGCTCGCCGGCGCGGGCGCCGCGCTGCTGATCCCCGCGTCGCTCGCGATCGTCCGCGTGCTCTGGCGCCATCCGGCCGAACGCGCACGCGCGCTCGGCATCTGGGCCGCGTGCGGCGGCATCGCGATGATCGTCGGCCCGACGCTCGGCGGCGTGCTGATCCACGCGCTCGGCTGGCGCAGCATCTTCGGCGTCGTGATTCCGTTCGGCATCGCCGCGATCGCACTCACCAGCGCCGTCGTGCCGGAATCAGCCGATCCGCGGGGCCGGCGCTTCGATCCGGCCGCGCAGGTGCTCGGTGCGATCGCGATCGGCTGCGTCGTATTCGCGACGATCGACGCGCGCCACGACCCGCAGCGCGCGGCGCTGCTGATCGGGACCGGCGCGGCCGCGATCGCGCTGTTCGTGCGGATCGAACGGCGACTCGGCACGGCCGCGCTCGTGCCGCTCGACCTGTTCGCGAATCGCGCGTTCCGCGGGATGCTGGTCGGCAACGGCGCGATGACGTTCGGCGGCTACGGGATGCTGTTCGTGCTCCCGCTCGCATGGCAAAGCCACCACGTGCTCGACGCCAGCGGCGCCGGCCTCGCACTGCTGCCGATGTCGGTGCCGTTCGCGCTCGTGTCGTTCGGCTCAGGTGCCGTTGCGGCCCGCGTCGGCGCACGCACGGCCGGCGCGGGCGGCGTCGCGCTGATGGGGCTCGGGCTCGCCGCGATCGGTATCGGCGCGGCCGGGTCGACGAATCCGCACGCGCCGATGCTCGCGTGGGCCGAGGCGGGGCTCGCGCTGACCGGCACGGGCCTCGGCCTCGCGGTCGGCTCGCTGGCCGCGACGGCCGTCGGCGCAGTCGACGCCGCGCGCGCCGGCACGGCGGCATCGCTGATGAACGTGACGCGGATGATCGGCGCGGTCTTCGGCGTCGCGCTGCTGGGCGCGCTGTACGACGCGTGCGGCGGCGGCGCGTCGGGGCTGCGGGTCGCGATGCTGACGGGCAGCGCGCTGCAGCTCGCGGGCGCGGCGCTCGCGTGGCGCACGGCCAGCACCGGCACGCGGGCCGGCGCACCGAGGCCGATCGGATAAGATACGGTCGGCCACGCACCTTGGCCCATGACCGAACCGACGGAGTGTTTTCAGTGATTCAACCGACCCCAGTATTCAAGGACAACCTCGCGCAACTGCCGGCCATCGACGGCATCGCGCGCATCGATCTCGTCGGCGCGAACGGCGACGTGGTCGCGACCATCGAGAACCAGCCAGGCAAGCAGGGCTCGCTCGCGGTGTACCACTATCTGAAGCAGGCGTTCGGCACGCTCGACGCGAAAGCGGCCGAGCACGGCCTCGCGGTGTTCGCCGAGCATACGGCCGACGCGCGCAATCGTCCGGGCGCGCACCCGAACGTCGATCGTCTGCTGGCGATCGTGGCCGGCGGCGACGCACTGCGCATCGACGTCGTCGCGAAGGACTGAGTCGGCGGCGACACGTACGCGTGCCGCCAGGCGGCGCGCGCGACCGTGACGGACGGGCGAAAAAGCGCTTGCCGCGCCCGTCCCACTTTCCCCGGAGACAACCAGCGTGCTTCCTTCCGTTGCCTCGCCGCTCACCCGGCATCTGGCGTCGATCGTTTCGGTCGCGGTATTTGCCGGCGCCACGTTCGGCGGCACGGCATCGGCCAAGCCGCTGCGCACGGCCTCCGATATCGCCGGAGCGTCGCTCGTGCCGCTCGGCACGCTGCCGCACTCGCCTGAAAGAGGTTCGCTCGATCCGTTCTGCACGCGATATCGCGCGAAGCCGACCACGGCGGCCGGCCGCGAAGTCGCGAAGCGCGACTGGATCGTGACATCCGAGGCACCGCTTGGGCGCTACACGGTCGTGAGCTTCGCGAGCGGATTCAACGCCGGCACGAGCGCAATCTGTTTCGCGCGCAACGGCAACCTCGGCGTATTCGAGGGCGCGACGCTCGTCGCGCTGGGCTACACGGCGCGCAAGGCAGGCTGGCAGCTCGGCTCGGTCGATCGTCTGGAGAATGGTGCACTGCTCGTCTGGGGCGGCGACGGCCCCGGAGCGCCCGTCGGCGAGCTGCACGAGGAAAACGGCGGCCTGCGGCTGACCCGCGTCGCCGCCGAAAGCACGCACTGCAGCGGCCGCGCGGTCGTGCCGAACGTATACGGCAAGCCGCTCGACGCGGCCCGCAAGATACTGATCGCGCATGGCTGGCAACCGCTGCGGCCGCGCGAGAAGCCGGACGCGATGGACGGGGCTGCAACGCTCGCGAAGCACGGCATTATCGAAGCCGAAGCGTGCTCGGGCACCGGCATCGGGTATTGCGCGCTGCGCTACCGGAATGCGGCCGGCGTGCTCGGCGTGACGACGGTGGGCGGCGAGCCGGACCGGCCTTCCAAGAACACCGTGATCGACTATCAGGTTGCCTGTCGCAAGCAGTGAACGGCGTGCAGGCGGCGCATGCGCGATGCATGCGTCATGCGATCCGTGCCGCCAGGCCATCGTCCGTTCGCTCGATTGACCGGCTTCGCCCGCCCTCCTAAACTGGATTCCCTTTTACGCCGCACTCGCAAAAGGGACTGCCATGATCGACTTCTCCGCGCTCGCGCTGTTCTCCGGCGCGTGTCTCGCGCTGACCATTACGCCGGGCCCCGACATGTTGCTGATCGCGTCCCGCAGTGTGAGCCAGGGGCGACGCGCCGGCTTCGCGACGCTCGCGGGCATCCAGGCCGGCACCTACTGCCACGCGCTCGCGGCCGCGTTCGGTCTGTCGCAGCTGTTCGTTGCGGTGCCGCTCGCCTATGACGCGGTGCGCTTCGCAGGCGCCGCGTATCTGCTGTATCTCGCGTGGAAAACCTTCCGTTCGAGTGCGGCCGCGTTGTCGCCCGTCGCGTCGCCACGTCGCCATTCGACCGCGACGATCTTTCGCCAAGGGCTGACGACGAACCTGCTGAACCCGAAGATGGCGCTGTTCGTGCTCGCGCTGTTCCCGCAGTTCGTGCGGCCCGAGCACGGCTCGATCGCCGTGCAGATTCTCGTGCTCGCGACGGTGCTCAACCTGATCGGGATCGTCGTGAACGGCGCAGTGATTCTGTCCGCGAGCCGGCTGAGCCAGCGGATCGGCGCGCGCCGCCGGCCGTCGAAAGTACCGCAGTATCTGCTGGGGTCGGTGTTCGTGGGGCTGGCGGCGCGGCTCGCGATAGCGGGACGGCACTGAGGGCAGCCAGCAGCGCGAACGGAACCGTGCGCGCCCCGACGACACGCGAGGCCGTCAGTCGTCGCGACCGGTACCCGAATCACGCGTGTCCATCACCACGCGCAACGCACCGCTATCGAGGATGCTTGCCGGCGTCACCGTGCGGCGGTGCCACGGAATCCGGCCGAAATACCAGATCCTCCAGAAGCCGAGCGGATGATCGGGATTCCGGTGCAGCAGCGTGTAGAAGGTCTCGACGTCGCCGAGCACGATCCGCGTCGCCTCGCACACGACCTCGCGCACGAAACGTGAGCAAAACTGCCGGCGCGACGCGAGATTGAAACCCGTGTCGTAGACCACACCGATCCGGCGCATCGCCGCGGCGACGAGTTCGCGACGCTGCGCGGCGTCGAGCGGCTGCCTGAGCCGCGCGATCACGCATGCGCCGCGATCGGAGCGAGCGAGAAACCGCGACATCGTCGTGACGCGCGACAGCGGAAACGTGCTTTCGGCGATCAGCGTCTCGCCGCCACGCTCGCCGACGACGATGCCGACGTGATTCGTCCATGAACGCGTCGCGCTCGCCACTTCGAGAAACGGCCGCACGGTGACGCGGATGAAGACGATGTCGCCGATTTCCGGTTCGGCCGGCAACGGCTCGGCAAGCGAGTCGGGAGCGCCGGCGAAAAGGAGCCGCCGGCGCGCGCCGGGCGAACGGATCAGAAGCGGCTGGCGGCCGGTGTCGACGACCATACGAACCTCGCGCGAGTGGACATGGCGCGAGCATGGCAGGCGCAGCCGCACGCCGCATCCGCTTCATCTGCAAGGGCGGGAATCCGCGCCGCCGGGTGGCGGATTTCGATACTGGCGTGACACGCGAAGCGCCCGAACCCAGCACCCTTCAGCGCGTCGCACCCAGCGCCACGCGCAGCCGCTCCATCAACCGCGTGTAATGCCGCAGCACGTCGTCCTTCGACACGACATTCGCGGTCGAGAAACGCTCGGACCATGCCGGCTTCCATTGATACGAACCGTGCACGCTGCGATCGCCGTCGGGCGCCTGGATCAGCGAGCGGATCCGCGCGTCGCGGCCCGGCCCCGTATGCATCTCGAACAACGCGTGGATGAACGTGTGATACGCGTCGTACACGTCGTCGTCGAACAGGTAGCGGTATATGTGGAACGTGCGGTCGAGGTCACGCTTCGCGCGGATCACGTCGTCCGGCGAGATGTCCTTCCAGTAACCGATCCACGTGTAGAAGCACAGCAGCGCATTGAGCTGCGGCGCGACCGTGTCGTACAGCGAGAGCCGCTTCTCGATCAGCCGCTGGTTGGTCCACTGCACGAGCTCGAGCCGCTTCAGTCGGCGCGCGACGAGCCAGCCGAGACAGGCGACCGACAACGGCGTCAGCACGCCGAGCGCGAGCTTGACGATTTCCAGCGAATTCCACGGCGTATTGAATGGCTGCATGTAGGGCTCGACAGGAAGAAACGCATCCTCTGCGACGCGCGGCCCGGCGCGCCACGCAGCGCCGCTGGGCCGATCGCGTCGGCATTGACCGTTAGTTGCTTGCACATCGAACAGTACGCGAGCGCACCGGCACTCCGTGCGACGCGACTCACCCCGTCAGTGTATCGGGCGATTGTCACCGCGCGATGACCGCGCGTCGACGCGCCACCGCGCGCCCGCTTCGCGCTAGGTCGGTAGCGCCGACGTGAGCTTGACCTTCTGCATCGGAATGTCGGTCTTCACGCTGAGCACGCCGGGGATGCGCGTCAGGTATTCCATCTGGAAGCGCCGGTAATCGTCGATGTCGGCCGCGACGACGCGCAGCAGGAAATCGCAGTCGCCGGCCATCAGGTGGCATTCGACGACTTCTGGCATCTGCTGGACGGCCTCGGCGAAACGGTTCACCGATTCCGCGTCCTGCCCCTTCAGCCACACGCGCGTGAAGATCGTCAGCCCCTTGCCGACCTTCGCCGGGTTCAGCACGGCCACGTACTTCTCGATCACGCCGGCTTCCTCGAGCAGCCGTACGCGCCGCAGGCACGGCGACGGCGACAGCCCCACCTCGTGCGCGAGCTCCACGTTCTGCATACGGCCGTCGCGCTGCAGCGCGCTCAGGATCCGGCGGTCGATAGCGTCAAGTTTCATTTGGCATCGGATTCCAAAAAATTCGTGTATCACGCGTTCAATGCCAAATTCTGAGAAAAATCTGGCGACAATGCAACCCGATTCGAGTCAAAAAAGCAGACAATTCCTCCCCCGAAGGAGGAGTGATGAGCAGTAGCGTTTCAACGTCGTCCGGGCTTCGCAACAAGCCCGCCTATGTCGCCGAGATGGGTCGCGGTTTGCGCGCGGCGCTGCCCGTCATGCTCGGTTTCGTGCCGTTCGCGCTGGTGCTGGGCGCGCAGGCCGCGCAGAAAGGACTGAGCCTGTTCGAGGTGCCGATGATGACGGGCCTGAACTTCGGCGGCGGCTCCGAATTCGCGGCGATCCATCTGTGGACGTCGCCGCCGCACATCGCGCTGATCGTCGCGATGTCGTTCCTCGTGAATTCGCGCCACATCCTGATGGGCGCCGCGTTCGAGCCGTATATCCGGCGCCTGCCGCGCCGCCGCGCGTTCGTCGCGCTGTTCTTCATGTGCGACGAGAGCTGGGCGATGTCGCTCGCCGATGCACGCGAGCGCTCGGCCACGCACATCAGCGTGCCCTATTACGCGGGCATCTGCATCGGGCTCTATCTGACGTGGATCTCGATGACGACGCTCGGCGCGGCGGTCGGCCCGACGATCGGCAACGTCGAACAGTACGGCTTCGACATGGCGTTCACGGCCGTGTTTCTGGTGCTGCTGCGCGGCATGTGGAAAGGCGTGCGTGCGAGCCGTCCGTGGTTCGTGAGCCTCGTCGTCGCGGCGGCCACCCATCTCGCGCTGCCCGGTGCGTGGTACGTCGCGGCCGGCGCCTGCGCGGGGCTGATCGCCGCGCTGCTGTGGGAGCCGCGCGATGCCTGAGCTTCCGGATTTCGGCACGGTCGCGACGATCGTGCTGATGGCGTCGACCACCTACCTGTCGCGCATTCTCGGCTACGTGCTGCTGCGCAACCGCACGCTGAGCCCGCGCATGGCGTCGGTGATGGAGAACGTGCCCGGCTGCGTGCTGATCTCGGTGATCGCGCCGGCCTTCGTGTCGACGCGCCCGGCCGACCTGCTCGCGCTTGCACTCACGCTGCTTGCGGCGACGCGCCTGTCGATCCTGCCGACCGTCATCGTCGGCGTCGTGTCGGCCGGCCTGCTGCGCTACCTGCTCGGCTGAGCGGTGCCGCCGGCCACCCCGGCACCGCATTCCACGACACGACGAACGGGCGCGCGATGCGCCCGTTTTCACGTCCACGCCGGCCGACGTCATGCGCGCGACACGACGATCCTCGCGCGGGAGTGCTAGCCTTGTGGCTTGCGCCACGCCGCCCTTCCCGTCTGATTGCCCTTCGCGAGGATCGCCCCGATGCAAGCAACCCGCCCGCTGTTCGACCGTGTCCTGCTCACCAACGACGACGGATTCGACGCGCCCGGCCTCGACATACTCGAACAGGTCGCCACGCAACTCGCCCGCGAAGTGTGGATCGTCGCTCCAGCCGAAGACCAGAGCGGCACGTCGCATTCGCTGAGCCTGCACGAACCGCTGCGCGTGCATCGCAAGGGCGAGCACCGCTTCGCGGTGCGCGGCACGCCCGGCGACTGCGTCGCGATCGCGGTCAGCCACCTGATGAAGGGCGCGCGGCCCGACGTCGTGCTGTCCGGCGTGAATCGCGGCGCGAACCTCGGCACCGAAACGGTGTTTTCCGGCACGGTCGGCGCGGCGATGACGAGCATGCTGGTCGGCGTGCCGGCCATCGCGCTGAGCCAGGCCTTCACCGATCGCAATGCGGTGCCGTGGGGCACCGCGCTCGCGCATGCGCCGGACGTCATCCGCCGGCTCGTCGCGGCCGGCTGGGACAGCGACGCGTGCCTCAACGTGAATTTCCCGCCGCGGCCGGCCGACGACGTGCGCGGCCTGAAGGTGACGAACCAGGGCGCCGGCACGCTGCAGGGCGTCGAGATCGTGTCGGGACGCGACCCGCGCGAGATCGACTATCACTGGCTGAAGCTCGCGCGCGCGCCGCGCGACGACGATGCGGATTCGGAAACGGTCGCGCTGGGCGAAGGGTATATCGCGGTCACGCCGCTGAAGTTCGAGCGCACGCACGATCAGGCGCTCGCACGGCTGCGGTCGAACCTCGGCTGATCGATCGCGCGTTCGAACAAACCCTGCGGCGGCGCATACGATGCGCGCGCCGCCGGTTCACCGCGTCAGCCGTCGCCCGTCACCCCATCAAGTCAGGTTCAACCCGCCGTCGAGCATCACGATCTCGCCCGTCACGTAATCGGACGCGACGAGCATCGCGACCGTCTGCGCGATATCGTCCGGCGTCGCCGCGCGACGCATCGGCGCGCGCTCGCGCCAGAGCTGCTGCGCGTCCGTCCAGTCGGCGGTCAGCGGCGTATCGACGAGCCCCGGCGCGACCGCGTTGACGCGGATCGCCGGCGCGAGCGTGCGGGCGAGCAGCCGTGTCGTGTGATTGAGCGCGGCCTTCGCGGCCGCATACGGAATCGACGCGCCCTTCGGCCGCACGCCGGCATGCGAGCTGACGTTCACCACACATCCGGCCCGCCCGCGCGACGCCGACTCGCGCAGCGCGGCCTCCGCTTCGGCCACCAGCCGGAACGGCGCGATCACGTTGATTTCGTGCATCTCGCGCCACACGTCGGACGTGGCGGCCGCGAGGTCGTCATGCGCGATCACGCGGCTGACGCCCGCGTTGTTGACGAGCACGTCGAGCCGCCCGTGCACGGCGAGCGCGTCGCGAATCAATCTCACGCGCTCGGCATCGTCGGCGAGATCGGCCTGCACGTAAGCCGCGCCGAGTTCGCGCGCCATCGCACGCCCGGTCTCGGCCGAGCGACGCGAATGCAGGATCACCGCGTAGCCGTCGGCCGCGAGACGCCGCGCGACGGCCGCGCCGATCCCCGACGTCGAGCCGGTGACGAGCGCGACCGGCCGGTGCAGGCGCGCCGCGCGCGGCTCGCCGGCGGTTTCGGTTTCAGGTGCCGTTTCGGCAATCGGGGCAGACATCGGCGGCAGCGGCGCGTCCATGGCGTGGAACCCAGTCAGTGGCGTTCCCGCATCATAAGCGCGACGAGGCACAGGATCGAGGCGCAATCGATCCGGCCCCTTCGTGCCCGCCGCGCGCGCTGCCCGGTGAGTCGGGCAGCGTCGCCGGCGGCGCGCGTTGACGGCGCGCGCTGCTACTGCGCGCGGGTCGTGCCGCCGGCCGCCAGCAGCGAAGGCGCCAGCGCGCTGTTCGGGTCCTGGCCGTTCCACTGGCCGACCCACGCATCGTTCGGGGTCGAGCCCATCACGAAATCGAGCCTGCCGCCGGCCTTGATCTCGTCATAGGTGATGTACGGCCGATGCAGCGGCGCGCCGTTCAGGCTGACCGACTGCACGTAGCGATTGACCGACGACGGTGCGGCGCCCGACGCCGTATGCGCGGTGATCGTGAAGCGTCGCGCACCGCCGAACGTCAACGCGCCGCCGGTGCCGCTGCCTGATGCCATCGGGATGTCGATCGACGCCTCCTCGAACAGCGGCGTGCCGAAATAGAACACGCCGCCCACCGGATTCAGCGAATAGATGCCGAGCGCGGACAGCACGTACCACGCGGACAACTGGCCGCAGTCGTCGTTGCCGGGAATTGCCGCATCGCGCACGCGCCGCGGATCGTTCAGCGCGGCCTTCAGGCTGTCGCCGCTCAGCAATGCACGATCGCCGGCCGTGAGCGTCAGCGAGTACATGTCGTCCATCACCGTGCGCACGCGGTCCTGCGTCTTCGACGGCATGCCGGCGACGTCGTACAGGTACGGCAGGTGGTTCGCCGGTTCGTTGCCCGCGAAGTACTGGCCGCTGCGGCCGGTCAGGTCCGGGAAGCCCTGGTTGTACTGGAAGGTCAGCGGGTTGGCCGGATCGAACGTGCGGTCGAGCTGCGCGATGAACTGGCTTGTGCCGCCGAGCAGCGTGATCAACCCCGGGAAGTCGTGGAAGATGTTCCACGTGTCGACCCACGAATTCGATTCGGAGAAGTCGGTCTTCTCGGCGGCCGTCGGATCGAAGCCCGCGACCCAGTTGCCCTGCGCGCCCTTCGGCTGCGAGAACTTCCAGCCGTTGTTCGGCGCCGGGTTGAACACGTTCCGGTAGTTCTGGCTGCGTGTCAGATAAGGCTGGTAGTCGGCCGTGCTCTTGCCGGCCGCCTTGCCGACCGCGGCCGTCGCCCAGTCGTCGAACGCATAGTCCTGCGTGGTCGACACCGACGCGTTGTCGCCCGCATAGACGTAGCCGCGCTGGCGATACTGGTCGAAGCCGTGCGCGCTCGCGCGCTGCGTGGTCGTCAACGCGGTCCAGATGTCGTCGATGCCCGCGCTCGTCAGGTGCTTCAGGTACGCATCCGCGATCATCGGAATCGACGGGTGGCCGGCCATCGTGAAGGTTTCCGTTTGCGCCAGCGGCCACACCGGCAGCTCGCCCTTGCCGTTCTGCGCGAACTGCGTCAGCAGCGACTTGACCCAGCCGTCGACGCGCTCGGGCTGCACCAGCGTCATCAGTGGCGCCTCGGCGCGGAACGTGTCCCACAGCGAGAACGTCGACGAATAGTCGAAGCCCGGGTTCGCATGCTTGCTGGTGGTCGGCGGCGACGTCGTGCCGTCGTTCGACGAATCCATGCCGACGTAGCTGCCGTCCGCGTTGTTGTAGACCGTCGGCGCGAGCATCGTGCGGTACAGCGACGTGTAGAACATCGTCCGCTGGTCGGCGCTGCCGCCCTTGATCCGGACCCGGTCGAGCGCGGCGCTCCACACGCGCTCCGCCGCGCCGCGCACCTGGTCGAACGACTTCGCGCCGACTTCCGACGCGAGATTGGCCTGCGCATCCGCGATGCTCGACGGCGAGATGCCGACCTTCACCGTGACCGCGGCGCCGTCGCCGCCGTCGGCGAACGTCAGGTACGCCTTGAAGCCGTCCGCGCTGAACGCGACGTGCTGCGTATCGAACGGCTTCGAGAACCGCGCGACGAAATACGTCGGCTTGTCGTTCGCCCAGTTGTTGGTGAACTGCCAGCCGGCGATCGTCCGCGCGTCGACGACCTGGATCTTGCCGCTCGCGGTCGAGCCGCCGATCGGGTTGTCGATGCTCACGATCATGCTGCGTTTCTGCGTCGCCGCGCTCGGGAAGTACGTGTAGCGATGCACGCCCGCGTGCGTGGTCGCCGTCATTTCCGCGAGAATCTTCGCGCCCTGCACGTTCCACGGCGTGTTGCCGCTGCCGACCGGCGCCAGCTTCACCCGGTAGTAGCCGGGGCTCGCGGTTTCGTCGTCGTGGCTGAACGACGCGTCGTAGGTGATCGATGCATCGGCGGCAACCTTGGCCAGCGTCGCGGTATCGACCGGCGCGAGCGTCGGCAGGAACCGCACTTCGCCGCCCGAGCCGATGCCGGTCCCCGACAGGTGCGTATGCGTGAAGCCGGTAATGAACGGATCGTCGTACTGGTAGCCGGATGTGCGATCCCAGTTCCACGGCAGCGTATGCGCGCCGCCGGCCGTGTCCGGCCCGAGCTGCACCATGCCGAACGGCACGGTCGCGCCCGGATACACGTGGCCGTGGCCGCGCACGCCGCTGCTCCAGTCCGCGTTGATGTCGAGGTTGGCCGTGCCGATCATCGGATCGACGCTACGCAACACCGATCGCTTGTGCGCGCCGCCGTTTTCCCCCTGATCGTTCTGATCGCCCTGGTCGTTCTGGTTGCCTTGATCGTTCTGGTTGCCCGGTGCGTTCGACATCTGCGCGAGCACGCTCGCATCCGTCGCCCCCTGATCGCCCCCGCACCCCGACAACACGGCAAGGCATCCGATACCCACCACGTGACGTAGCTTCATCCGTTCGTCCCTCCCTCTCTCTGCGTCGATCCTGTCGGCAAGACCCGCTCTTCGATCCTCCCGCCCTATTGCGCGCCCGCCGCCCGCGGGAACGACGGCATCGCGGATGCATCGGCGCCCCACGTCGCGGCGCTCGCATCCGCCGTCATCGCATACGTCAGCTTCCCGCCCTTCGCGATGTGCTCGAGCGGCAGCCACGCGGCGGGCCACGACGTGCCGTTCAGCTTCAGCGACTTCACGTAGAACGACGCGCTGTCGCCCGAACCCGCGCCCGGCGCGGCGATGTGCAGCAGGCGGTAGCTGCCGTCCTGCTGCCCGACGCGCACCGTGATCGCCTCGAACTGCGGGCTCGACAGCGCAACGCCGCTCACACCCGGCACGACCGGGTAGAGACCGAGCGAGGCCCACACGTACCAGCCGGACAGTGCGCCGAGATCGTCGTTGCCGGGCAGCCCCGCCGCGCCGGGGCCAAATGCGTTGGCGAGCGACGCGTGCAGCACGCGCTGCGTATGCGACGGCGCGCCGGCCCACGCGTAGACCCACGGCACGGCCATCGTCACTTCGTTGCCGACGTAGAAATACGGCTGCTCGGTGCCGATGTTCAGGTGCGTGAAGAACGTGTCGAGCCGCTTGACGACCGGCGCGGCGCCGCCCGCCTGCGCGATCACGCCGGCGAGATCGTGCGGCACGTACCACGTGTATTGCTCGGCATTGCCTTCCATGAAGCCCGATCCGTCGGTGACCCACGCGCCGGCTGACGTCTTCGGCCGGATCGCGCCGCGATCGAACAGGTGTTGCCAGTTGCCGCTCGACTTCAGCAGCGCGCCGGCCGTCGCCGTGTCGCCAAGCGCCGTCGCGAAGCGCGACACCGCGAAATCGCGCAGGGCGTATTCGAGCGTGTTCGACGCGCTCTGGTTGTCGCCGCTGCCCGATGCGGGCACGTAGCCGAGCCGGTCGTAGTCCGCGCGGCTGCCCATCACCGGCGTGCCCGCGCACGCGGCACCCGGCGCGGTGCTGGCCTTCATGATCGACAGCGCGGCCTGCGTATCGAAGTGCGTAGCGCCGAACGCATACGCGTTCGCCGTGATGATCGAGCCCGCATCGCCGGGCATCACGGCCGTCTCCGTATTGAAGTACGCCCAGCGCGGGAACGCGCCACAGGCCTTCGCATCGAGCACGAGCGACTGCACGATGTCGCTGGTGCGCACCGGATCGAGCAGCGCCTGCAACTGGATGAACGAACGGTCGATGTCCCAGCCGGAGAAATTCGCGTACATCGTGCGGCCGTTTTCGACCCGACGCGTCGGCGCGGTCGATGCGCCGTTCGACGCGTAGAAATCCGGATACTGGCCGTTCACGTCGTTGAACACGTTCGGATGCAGCGACGCGTGATACAGCGCGGTATAGAACTTGGTCTTGTCGGCATCGCTGCCGCCCGCGACCTGGATCGCGTTCAGGCGGGCGTTCCATGCGGCGCTCGCCGCGCGGCGCACCTTGTCGAAACGCCAGTTCCGTTCGCCTCGCGCATCCGTTGCCGGATTCTCCGCACGCAGGTTCGCCTTCGCGTTCGCTTCGCTGACGAACGAGATGCCGAGCTTCATCATCACGTCCGGATGCTTGCTGTCGACGTTGAAGGTCAGCGTGACTGGGCGGTTGTTCGACAGCGCCGGCTTCGCCGCGAACGGCTGGCTGAATTCCGCGTAGTAGTAGACGGGCACCGCATGTCCGGCCCAGCAGAATCCGCCGCCCGCGATCGTGCCCGACAGCGCGCGGTCGCCGACCTGGCTGACCGTGTCACTCGTCGTGCCTTGCGCGCGGTTGTTCAGCACGGTCGGATCGATCGCGATCGTCGCCTGCTGGCCCTGCGCGAGCGCCGGGTACGTGAAGCGCGCGAAGCCGGTGCGCAACGTCGTCGTCAGCTCGGCCTTGATGCCGTTGCCGAGCGTGACGCCGTAATAGCCGGCCTGCGCGGTTTCGTTCGCGTGATCGAACGTGGCCGGCGTGCCGGCGTCGCCGGGCGCGAGCTGCGGCATCACGTTCAGGTAGCCGCCGTTCGCCCAGCAGCCGGTGCCGCTCAGATGCAGGATGCTGAATGCGTTGATCGACGTGTCGCCGTACCAGTAGCCGCCGGAGAAACCGGAGCCGTCGCCCTTGCGCCCGTCGTATTGCGCGGTGGGCGTCATCGGGCTCCACTGCATCATCCCGAACGGCACCGTCGGCCCGGGGAACGTGCCGCCGCCGAGACCCGAGCCGACCGGGTCGGCCGGCTGGTCGGTCGCGTAGTCGGTGCCGATCAGCGGGTTGACGTACTGGACGACGCGGATGTCGGCGTTTTTCCTTGCCGCTTCGTTGCCGCTTTCGTTGCCGTTGCTGTTGTCGTTGCCGCCGTTGCCGTTCTCATTGCCCTGCGACTGCGCGGACGTCGACATGTTCGCCGCCACGGCCGACGGCGAATCGCCATCGCCGCCGCAAGAAGCCACGGCCACGCACAGCGCCAGCAGCACCGTTCCCAACCCCCAGTTCCTCGACATCGCCTGTCTCCGTTTCGTTCTTGAATCAAGCCGTTGGTTCGAACTACTGAGCTTTCGATCAGGAATCTTTTCGTGACTTGTCGCGCACCCGCGCAATCGGTCGAAAATGCCGGGCGCGTATTTATTTCCGCATTCTGGTATCCGAAAAAAGCTGCGCCGACCTATCGAAATACCGGCGCCCAGAAACGGACAATGGACACCAGCGTGCCCAAATAAACGCGTTTTCTCTACCCCGTGTTTTTACGAATTTTTATTTTGTTTATCTAAACAAAAGGCGATTGATTCGATTTTTATACGGAATCCGTCACGGCGAATGCAATTCGCCATTACGGCTGTTTCGGCAGCTCGACATACTCCTCGAGCTCGCCCGCGATATAAAGCCGCTTGCCGATGCGCGGGTATTCGCACACGTCGTGCTCGAGCCGCTGGCCGCCGACGAGCAGCTCCAGCGGCGCATCGCCGGTGTTCTGCACCGTATGCGCGTCACCGCCGCGCGGAAAGCCGATGAAATCGCCGGGCCCGATTTCGCTGGCGTGCTCGCCGATCGTCACCGCGCCGGTGCCGGACAGCACGTACACGAATTCCTCTTCGTACAGGTGGCGGTGATATTCGGCCGATTCGTGACCGGGCATCAGCGTGAGCAGGTGAACGCCGAATTGGGTCAGCCCGGTCAGGTCGCTGAGCGGGCGCTTGAGACGAACGGCATTGGGATTGAGCGAATGCACCGCGCGCGTCGGTTCCATCTTCGCGATATCGGCGGCCTTCAGCAGTTCCCGGGGAAAGGGAGTCGACATGGGGATCTCGCAAGCGTGAATGCTTCGGTTGAACGCAGCGCCGGCGCGGCGCGCGCAGCGGCCATTGTCCGACATTTTCACGCTGGCAAGGGCGCGCCGAACCGCACCCGGCGACGCAGTCAACGCGCGCAATCGGCCAGCAGGTTCGCCAGCACCGACGCGCCGTGCGCGAGGTGCACCGGATCGGCATCTTCCGCTTCGTTGTGGCTGAGCCCGGCCTTGCACGGCACGAACACCATCGCGGACGGCGCGACGTATGACAGGTTCACCGCGTCGTGCCCCGCGCCGCTGCACATCTCCAGGTATGGATAGCCGGCCGCGGCCGTCGCCTGCCGCACGCGCGCGACGCAGTCCGCATCGAACACCACCGGCGCGTATTCGGCGATCGTCTGCACCTGCACGCGCGTGCCACGCAGCGCGGTGCGCTCCATGCAGATCGCCTCGATATCGGCGACGAGTTGCTGCAGCGCCGGCCGCGACGGGTGGCGCACGTCGACGCTGAAGCGCACCTTGCCCGGTATCGTGCTCGGTGAATTCGGCTCGCACGCGACATGGCCGACGGTCACGCGCGCATCGGCATCGAACGCATGGCCGTGCTCGACGATCGCGGCGATCATCGCGGCCGCCACGCCCATCGCGTCGCGGCGCACGCTCATCGGCGTCGTGCCCGCATGCGACTCGAAGCCGGTCACCGTGACGTCGAGCTCGTAAATGCCCTGCACCCCCGTCACGACGCCGATCGGCAAGCCGGCCTGCTCCAGCACCGGCCCCTGCTCGATATGCGCTTCGAAATACGCTTTCGGCATCTGTCGCTCGCGCGCGGTGCCGGCGAAACCGGTGCGTTCGAGTTCGTCGCGCAGCAGCACGCCCGTCTGCATGCACGGGCGCGTCAGGGCGTAGTCGAGATCGAGCGCGCCTGCATAGACGGCCGAGCCCATCATGCCCGGCGTGAAGCGCGAGCCCTCCTCATTGGTCCACGCGACGACGTCGATCGGGTGCCGCGTCGCGATGCCGTGCTCGTTCAGCGTGCGGATCGCCTCGAGGCCCGCGAGCACGCCATAGACGCCGTCGAAGCGGCCGCCGAGCGGCTGGGTGTCGAGATGGCTGCCGCACATCACGGCCGGCAAGCCGGGCTGCGTGCCGGGCCGGCGCGCGAACACGTTGCCGATCGGATCGATGCGGATTTCGCAGCCCGCGGCCTCGCACCATGCGATGAAGCGGCGCCGGCCTTGCGCATCGTCGTCACTCAGCGCGAGCCGGCAACTGCCGCCGTGCGCGGTCGCGCCGATCGTCGCCATCTCCATCAGCGAATCCCACAGTCTCTGCTGGTTCACGCGCATCATCGTCGCCGCTCCTGAAAAGCACCGAGCATATACACTCGACCCAATAAGAAAAATCCAAGATTTTGTTGTGGACGATAATTTTTACTTGTCACCCGGCGTTCCACCCGGACCCCCGTGCTTTCTTTCTCACTGGATCGATCGCCCATGAAGCTCAAGCAACTCGATGCGTTTCTCGCGGTCGCCGAGCATCGCACCATTCGCGGTGCGGCGCGTGCGCTCGGCGTCACGCAGCCGGCCGTCAGCGGCATCGTGCGCGAGCTCGAACACGAGCTGGGCGTGCCGCTCGTCGTGCGCAGCGTCAAGGGGATCGCGCTGACCGATTACGGCAGCGCATTCGCGATTCGCGCGCGGCTGATCGTCGAGGAGATCCAGCGCACGCGCGACGAGATCGAGCAGTTGCGGCTTGGCACGACCGGCTCGGTATCGATCGCGGTCAGCCCGACCGTCGCGTTGACGATCCTGCCGCGCGCGTTCGCGGCCTTCACGCGCGACCTGCCCGGCGCGACGCTGAACGTCGACGATGCACTGACCGCGACGGACCTCGCGCGGCTGCGCGACGGCTCGCTCGACTTCATCGTCACGCACCAACTGTCGAACGCGCTGCCGGACCCGGACGAATTCGCGAGCATTCCGTTGTTCCGCACGGCGTTCGCGGTCGTCGCGCGAAGCCGGCATCGGCTCGCGCGGGCCCGCTCGTTGCGCGAGCTCGTCGATGCGCACTGGTGCGTGCCGCGCTACGGCGAAGGCGGCGACGACCTGATCCGCTCGATCTTCATGCCGTTCGGCCTCGACGTACCGAAACGCGTGGTGCACTGCCCATCGTTTGCCGCGACGCTCGGGCTCGTGTCGCAGACGGAGGCGCTCGGCGTGTTCGCGCGACCGCTCGCCGACGTCGAACGCCAGTCGCGCGGGATCGTCGCGTTGAATCTCGCCGAGCCGATGCCGGCGCTGACGGTCGCGATCGTGATGCGGCGGCATGCGTTGCTGACGCCGGCCGCACTGCACTTCATCGAGTGCCTGAAGGGTGCGTCCGCAACCGTGTCGGCCGCGGACGACGCGTGACGCTCACCCCACGTGCACGCCGCGCAGCTTCGTCAGCAACGCAACGAGACGATCGATGTGCGCGTCCTCGGTGCGCCACGACGACACGCTGATCCGGAACGCCGGCCGCCCTTGCCACACGGTCGCGCCGAACCACACGTCGCCCGACGCCTGCGCGGCTTCGAGGATCGCCGCCGTTTCCT
This sequence comes from Burkholderia sp. IO2, assembly GCF_029522185.1. NCBI lineage: Bacteria > Pseudomonadati > Pseudomonadota > Betaproteobacteria > Burkholderiales > Burkholderiaceae > Burkholderia > Burkholderia sp. IO2. Next base: position 184,366 of record NZ_JAKWFH010000003.1, read on the forward strand.
CGTCGGTACCGGCGCGCACGAGCACCTGGTTCAGCACGACGCGGTTCAGCACGTCGTAGCCGGCCGCACGCAGGCCGTCAGCGACCCGCGCTGCCTGCGCGCAATGCCGCTCGACCATCGTCGCGACGCCGGCGCGGCCGAGCGAACGCAGTGCGGCCCACACGGGAATGCCGCGCGCGCGGCGTGAGAATTCGAGGTTCAGGTTCTTCTGCGCATCGTGCGCGCCGCTCAGGTAGACGGCGTCGCTGTTCATCGCGGTGGCGAGCGCGGCCGCGTCGCGACAGATCACCATCGCGCCGTCGTACGGCGTGTTGAGCCATTTGTGACCGTCGGTCGTCCAGCTGTCCGCGCCGTCGATGCCGTCCGTCAGCGCGCGCTTCGACGACGCGCGCGCCCACAGGCCGAACGCGCCGTCGACGTGCACCCACGCGCCGGCCGCCTTCGCGGGCGGAATCAACGCCGCGAACGGATCGAATTCGCCGGTGTTCACTTCGCCCGCCTGCACGCAGAAAATGGTCATGTCGTCGAGCGGCGGCAACTGCGCCGGGTCGATCCGGCCGTGCGTATCGACCGGCGCGACGACGATGCGCTTCATCCCGAAGCCGAGCACGCGCAGCGCCTTCTTCACCGTGATGTGCGCGAGCGCGGAGATCACGACTTTCACTTCCGGCGCGCCGATCAGCCCGTCCTCGTCGATATCCCAGCCCTTGCGCGCGAGCAGCGCGCGCCGCGCGGCCACCAGCGCGACGAGCGTGCAGGCCGTCGCGCTCGTGCCGAAGCCGACCGCACTGCCTTCGGGCAACCCGAGCGCATCGACGACCCAGCGCGCGGTCTGGCGCTCGAGCGTGGCGGCCACCGGCGAATTCGCATACGACGACGCGCACTGGTCCCACGCGAGCATCAGCCGCTCGGCAGCCGCCGCGGCCGGCAGCGTCGCGCCGATCACGAAGCCGAAGTAGTTCGGGCCGTTCGATGCGACCGTCGCGGGCGCGCCGTGCTCGTCGAGCAGGCGCAGCACGTCGTCGGCCGGGCGGCCTGCATCGGGCAGCGGCTCGTCGAACGCAGCGAGGCCGGCGAGTGCGGCCGCGTCGGGAAACGCGCGCCGCTCGTTCGTTGCAGCCAGATACGCGTGCGCGCGCCGGTCGGCGTCGGCCAGCAAGGAAAGTTCGTCCATGTCGGTTGCCTCGGTCAGGGTCAGAGTTGCGAGAGATCGCGGCCGAGCCGCTGCAGCGCGCCGTCGATCCGCTTGTAGTACGTGAACTTGCCGACGCGGGTCGCCTGCACGAGCCCGGCATCCGCGAGGATGCGCATGTGGCGCGTGGTCGTGGCCGGCGCGATGCCGAGTTTCTCGGTGATGTACGTGCAGCACACGCCGAGCGCGTCGACGTCGCCATGCGGCTGCGGCGGGAAATGCTTGCGCGGTTGCCTGAGCCAGCGCATCACGGCCAGACGGCTTTCGTTGGCGAGCGCGCTGAGGCGGGTGACGTCGTCCATGAGGGTGCGGATTCGTTTAACGTTTTGAATATTAGCTAAATGACGAAATATGGGCAATGCAGTCGAAGGGGGATTTCGACGCATGATGACGTTCGTCGGCATGCACCGGCGCACATTCGACGTGATCGCAGCGAGATCGCCGCTTCAACCGCTCGAAGCGCGCGCAAGCAACGTGCTTCAGGCCAGCGCCTGTGCCAGCCTGTCGATCAACGCCCGCACACGCCGCGGCTGCGCCGCACGCCCCGGATAGACGATCTGCAGATCGACTTCGCCCGGCGAGAAGTCTCGAAGGATCTCGACGAGCGCGCCCGACGCCAGATCGCGCTCGACGTCGACCAGCGACTTCAGCGCGATGCCGTGCCCCGCGATGCACCACGCGCGCACGAGCGCCCCGTCGTTGGCGACGCGCCGGCCGCGCACCACCACGCGCGTCAATACGCCGTCGATGCCGAACGGCCATTCGGCGTACAGCTCCTGGCCGAAGCGCATCACGATGCAGTCGTGCGAAGCCAGCTCGTCCGGATGCGCGGGCGTGCCATGCGCAGCGAGATACGCGGGCGACGCGCACACCACGCGCCGCGCACGGCCGAGCGAATGGCTGCGCAACGAACTGTCGGCCAGCGTGCCGCGGCGGATCGCGAAATCGAGCCCCTGCCCGACGAGGTCGACATACCCGTCGCCGAGATGCAGGTCGACCGTCACGCCCGGATGGTCGGCCAGGAATGCGTCGACGACCGGTACCACGCGCTCGCGCCCGAGATCGGCCGGTGCACTCAGCCGCACCGGCCCCGACAGCGTCCGCACGCCCAGCCGCACCCGGCTTTCGAGTTCGTCGGCCTCGGCCAGCAGGCGCCGCGCACCGTCCACCAGCGTGCGCCCCTCGTCGGTCAGGCTGATCGCGCGCGTCGTACGCGTGAGCAGCGCCGCGCCGTAGTGACGCTCGAGCGCCGTCAGCCGCTCGGACACCGTGGCCGGCGACAGACCGACCTCGCGACCCGCGGCGGCCAGCCCGCCCTTCTCCACGATGCGCAGGAACAGCGCGAGGTTATCGAGCAGCATTGTTCGCTCCTTCCGAAGGATATTTTCGCCATCTTCTGGATTATCCGGGAATGGCGCAAACGGTACATTGATCGCCTGACGATCGATCCGCGGCCGCGCCGCGCCCATACGACGAAAGGAAACGCAGATGGAATACCGCACGCTCGGCCGCTCCGGCCTCCAGGTCCCCGTGCTGAGCTTCGGCGCCGGCACCTTCGGCGGCACCGGCCCGCTGTTCAGTGCATGGGGCAATACCGGCGTCGACGAAGCGCGCCGCCTGATCGACATCTGCCTCGACGCCGGCATCAACCTGTTCGACACGGCCGACGTGTATTCCGACGGCGCGTCCGAGCGGGTACTCGGCGCCGCGCTCAAGGGGCGCCGCGACCAGGTGCTGATCTCGACCAAGACGGGCCTGCCGACCGGCGACGGCCCGAACGACGCCGGCACGTCGCGCGCACGACTGGTGCGCGCCGTCGACGACGCGCTGCGCCGGCTCGACACCGACTACATCGACCTGCTGCAACTGCACGCATTCGACGCCGGCACGCCGGTCGAGGAAGTGATGTCGACGCTCGACGATCTCGTGCGCGCGGGCAAGCTGCGCTACATCGGCGTGTCGAATTTCGCCGGCTGGCAGATCATGAAGTCGCTCGCGGCGGCCGACCGGCATGGCTGGTCGCGCTACGTGGCGAACCAGGTGTACTACTCGCTCGTCGGCCGCGACTACGAATGGGACCTGATGCCGCTCGGCGCGGACCAGGGCCTCGGCGCGCTGGTGTGGAGCCCGCTCGGCTGGGGGCGGCTCACCGGCAAGATCCGGCGCAATGCGCCGCTGCCCGAAGGCAGCCGGCTGCATGAAACGGCCAGCTACGGGCCGCCGGTCGACGACGCGCGCCTGTACGACGTGGTCGATGCGCTCGATGCGATCGCGGAGGAAACCGGCAAGACGGTGCCGCAAATCGCATTGAACTGGCTGCTGCAGCGGCCGACCGTGTCGTCGGTGATCGTCGGCGCGCGCAACGAGGAACAGTTGCGGCAGAACCTCGGCGCGGTCGGCTGGGCGCTGACCGATGCGCAGGTCGCGAAACTCGATGCGGCAAGCGCGGTGGAAGCGCCGTATCCGTACTTCCCGTATCGCCGGCAAGCGGCGTTCGCGCGGCTCAATCCGCCGATGCGCGGGTAAGTCGTGGAGGTACGGGCATCAGGCCGGCACGCGAGCCGTGCCAAGCCGCACGACCTTGTCGGTCGGTCCGATGACCGAGCGCCGGTGCGTGATCGCGATCACCGTGACGTCGCGCGCCAGCAGCCGCACGTGCTCCATGATGTCGCGCTCGGTGGCTTCGTCGAGCGCAGAACTCGCCTCGTCGAGAAACAGCACGGTCGGATCGCCGTACAGCGCGCGGGCGATTGCGATGCGCTGACGCTCGCCGCCGGACAGTTTCAGCCCGCGCTCGCCGACCGTCGTGTGAAGCCCGTCCGGCAAGCCCTCGATGAACGGCAGGATCGTGGCCTTCGCGGCCGCGTCGCGCAGGCGCTGCGCATCGCGTGGCCGGCCGAGCAGGATGTTGTCCTCCAGGCTTTCGTTCAGCAGCACGACGTCCTGCGGCACGACGGCCACCGCGCCGTACCAGTCGGCACGGTCGATCGTCGCGAGATCGACACCGTCGACGAGAATGCGCCCGGCGGTCGGCTCGATCGACTTCAACGCCAGCCTGAAGACAGTGGACTTCCCCGCGCCGGTTTCGCCGACAATGAACGTGATGCCGCCGCGCTCGGCCACGAAATCGACGTCGCGCACGCCGCGCCCGTTGCCGTATGCATAGCCGACGCGCTCGAACACGATGCGCCCTTCGCGCGGCACGAACGCCGACGCGTGCGACACCTGCCGCTCCTCGGGCGCCGTCCAGAGCGCGGCGAACGGCACGAGTGCGGCGCGGGAGCGCACACTCTCGTCGATCGAGCGCGCGAGCATGTCGAACGGCAGGTTCAGTTGCAGCAGCAGCGTGTTGAACAGCACGATGTCGCCGATCGACAGCGCGCCGGCCGCATGACGCGGCAACAGCAGCCAGAACGTTACCGAGAACTGGACTGCGAGGCCGAGCCCCAGCAGCGCAAGAAAACCTACGTGCTGCATCACGTAGGCGCGCCAGTTGTCGCGCTCGGCGCGCGCCTTCTCCGCGAAACGCTCGCTCATCCAGCGGTGGCTGCCGAAATGCCGGAGCGTCTCCATCGCGTTGATCGCGCCGCCGACGAACCGCGCATTGTCCTGCCCGGCCTCGATCGCGCGATCCAGGTACACCCGCGAGCGCCGCGCGGAAACGATCGCGATCGTCACCGCGATCGCGCCATACGCAGCGGTGATGGCCGCCACTTCGAGGTTGATCATTGCGCCCAGCGTGACGAGGGTGAAGACGATCTGGAGCGTGCCGGGGATCAAATCCATCAGCGCAAGCTGCACGAGCACCGCCAGCGCGCGGCTGCCGCGCGTATTCGCGCTCTGGATTTCGGTGGGATTGTGTTCGACGAAGAACGCCGCGGTTTTCTTCAGGACGCGCTCGAAAAAGCGCGTGCTGGTGATGAATCCCAGATTCCCGGACGTCATGAAGGCGAGGTACTGCACGACGCGTTGCAGCGCGCTGGACAGGCCCAGCAGCACCGCGTAGACCACGAAGCCCGCCATGAGCGCGTGCAGCGCGCCGCGATGCGACAGCGCGTCGATCAGGCGCGAGAACAGATACGGAGCGGCAACGGCGGTGGCACTCGACAGCACGACGACGGCCGCAACCGTCAGTAACATCCAGCGATCGGCCTTCCAGTAGGCGCGCAGCACCTCGGTGATCGGATTCGGTGCGTGGTGTTCGTTCATGGCGCAATGGACCGGGGCGCGGCCCGGATGGCGACAGGCGGCCAAAAAGTCTAGCAGACTGAAAGAAAGCCCACCGCACCGTTCGGGCTGCACGACGGTAGCCGCATGCAGTTGCGCTGTGACATCAGAAAACGCGAGCACCGCGGCCCCCCATCGTGCCCCGGCCCTCTTGTCGTTGCGCCCCGCGACCGGTCTGGCCGGCAACGCTCTTCCCTCCTCGAAAGGCTCACGAACATGAACGTTGCCGATACCGGCCTGACTGTACGCGTGGTTGGGAGTAGACGACTACGATCAATGGCTGCCGCAATGGGATCACAACCGCTTCTTCGATAGCCGCTTCGACGCCACGCTACCGCCGCACATCACGCAGCTCACGTGGTCGCGCTCCTTCGACGGCTACGAACCGGTGTTCGCGCTGGTCGCGGAGCGTCACGGCAGGCCGGTCGGGTTCGCGCATTCCTGCGCCACCGCAGCACGACGCACGTCGGGCCGTCCTGCTATCTGCAGGATCTGTCCACGCTCGACAGCGAACACGGCAAAGGTGTCGGCCGCGCGCTGATCGAAGCGGTGTACGACGCCGCGCGCCGACATCGTGCCGAATACGTGCACTGGCTGGCAGACGCACGCGACGGATCACACAGCGCAGCGCGCCCGACGACACCGGCGCGGCACGAACGGCAGGATTTACAGAAAGATGCTTCCGCGCTGAGTACAGTTGATCGGGTATTCAACTCACTCTCATTCAACGCATCGACGACCCGCCACGTGCACCCCGACCGTCGGGGGGACATGGCCCCCAACCCCGGGTAGCCCGCGGGATACAAATTCGTCCTTTCACCGGATTTTTGTATCCTCGGGGACACCATTTCGATGTCTCAGTTTTCGTCGCCAATAATGGGGGCAGATTAATCCTGTTGATCGGCCATTCCCCTGCTCTGCGGCCTCAAATTTCGGCTATACGCTCCTCGCATGTCCCACGAAATCAAACGCCCTCGGTCTCATCCGACGGCTTGTCCGTCCCCGGTCGTTCCGTCGGCGTACCATTGATCGCAGCCACGAGCGCCAGCACCCCGCGCCTTTCTCGCAGCTTCAGTTCTCGAAAGCCCGCGAGGAGCAGTTCTTCGTCGCTGGTTAGCGCCAAAGTTACGGGGTCGGACGTACGGCCAGTCAGCAAATACTGGACATCTACACCCAAGTCCGCGATCCCCACCAGATAACTCACGTCCGGAAGCCTCGCCCCTTTTTCGTAGTTGACCTGCGCATGTTGTTGAACGCCTCCCGCCGCCGCGAATTCGGTCTGGTTCATCCCCAGTCGCTTTCGCTCCAGCCTCAGGCGTACGGAAAATATATCCGGTTGATTCATTTTTATTGACATATGCTCATTTGATACATAACATGGCAGGTATGGTCGATCGGATACCGACGGTAGCGAGATGCATCTGACAATGCCGTCGCTCTCTCACAGGAGGCGTTATGACTTCCACCTATGAAATCTGCGGCGCACTCTCCGTCGTCGGTCACTTCCGACGCAATCACGCACAGCAGTTCGCGCAGAGCTTGCCCGCTTCCGCGACCGTCTACTGCGTCACCGACGCCGTCACGCATTCGGTCATGATCCGCCTTCGCGGTGCACTTACCGATCAAGAAGTCACCTCCATTGAAGGAAAATTGAAAGAATTCTCCCAGAAGTGGGCCCGGACCGTCGCCGTATTCAGTCGCATACGGTTCGGGGAACGATCTCTCATGTCTCTCGCGCCGGGCCGACATGTCGAGCGGTTGAAAGGTCCGGCGACAGAATACGTCCGGCATCACACGTCTACGCCGCCACATTCTGATGCTCAAAACACTCAGGTACTGGCAGCTCCGCTCGGATAATCCGCCTAGCCTAGCTAAAAGCTGGAATTCTAGGCCCAATCGGGACATTGATTTCCCCCCAACCTCTGGAGGTTCGCAATGGAAGAGCCCGCACCGTACAGCCTCTCAGGCGCACTGTCCGTCCAGGACGACTTGGACGATGAACAACTCGATCGGGTATCCCGGCACCTGAGCGGTATCGCCAGCGTGTACGTGAAACACGACGCCGTCGCGCATACCGTTTCATTGTGTATCTCGGGTACGTTGATGCGTGACGATGCGCGTTACATCGAACAACGCATCGAACGCTTCGCCGAAGAGCATGCTCGTGCGGCCTCTATTCTACTTAGCGAGTGGAACGGCGTGACGAGCGAGCTTGTTGTCGGAATGAACTGGGACGCCCAGTGCCTCATCAAGCTGGCAGCGATCCAGGAACAACTTGGAAAGCTCCCGGAGCGATATTTCGATTTTCTCTTGCGACTGGAACCGGCGGGTGCACCAGCGCGTGGCAAGCAGTTCTTGTCTGTTTCGATCGAGACCAGCGACGATCAGCAGGTTGTGTAACGCAAGTTCAGCGTTGCGGACACGCTGCGAGTATAAGATGTCGAGGCGCGAAAGCACGGTGCCGACTCGCGCTCGTTCAGCATAGGTGCGCGCGATGAGTCGGTCACACATTCGAATTGAAAATCGCACGAAGCATCCGCGTCGCCTATCAGTCGCACGCGCTCAACGCAATGGCCGAGCCTTGATCCACAGAAACAGCGGCACGCGCGCCCACTGCTTCAACTGATCCGTATCGGCATGATCCGGCGGCGGTTCGCGCAACGACACGATCGCGAACCCGGCCGCTTCCAGCGCCTCCATGTACGCCTGCAGCGGCAGCGACCAGCCCGCGAAGTGCATCGACAGCCCGTCGCGTGTTTCCACTCCGTCGAAATGCTCGCGCCCGAAATAGCTGCCCGTCAGCACGAACGGCGCATCGGGCTGTGGCCCGGCAAAGCTACCGCGATCGCGGAACGGATGCACGAGCGAGATGAACAGCGTGCCGTCCGGCTTCAGCACGCGGCGCGCCTCGTGTAAGGCGCCCTGCATGTCGTCGAGATCCATCAGCACGTTGTACGCCATCACGAGATCGAAGCTGGCCGTGTCGAACGGCAGCGCGGCCGCGTCCGCCAGTCGATAGCGATGCGCGGAATCCGCATGACGCGCGGCATCGAGCATCGCGGGCACCGCGTCGCTCGCGGTCACGTCGTAACCGAGCGCCTTCAACTCACGGCTCACGCGGCCTTCGCCGCAGCCGACCTCCAGCGCGACGCCCGTGCCGCGACCGATGTAGGCCGCGAGCCCCGCGCGATATTTCCAGAACGCATCGTGGCCCGGCTTGCCGGCCCAGCCAATCCATTGGTCGGCGACCCGCGTCCAGTGTTCGGTAATGGCTTTCGTGTCGGTCATGCGTGCTCCCGATCGGTCTGCGTCGTAGGCCCAAGATGCGCATGGTAAGCCGAAGCGCATCGACGCGATTGCGTGCAAGCGGAATCCGATTTCCGTCGGGAGCAAGTCGATTGGTTCGCTCAATCCCACGGATTCAGAATCGCGACACCGGTTTCAACGAAATCGGCAACGTTGCGCGTCACGACGGTCATGCCATGCACGATCGCCGTCGCTGCAATGAGCGCGTCCCGCTCGGATCGCCGGTCCCGCACATGAAGCCGTGCGCATCGTTGGGCGACAGCAGTATCGACCGGTAACACGCGACCAGCGAACTCGGGCAGGACGTGCCCGTCAAGCCATGCCCTGAGAAGCGCCCCCTGTTCCGCATCTCTGCGCTCGATCTGCAAGACACCTGCCTCCAGCTCCATGATCGTGATCGCCGAGACAAACAGCACCGACGCATCGACGGTCGAACACCAGGCCGCCATGTTCCTGTCCGCCTTGCCCGCCCGCACTTTCCGGAGTTCCGAAACCACATTGGTATCGAGAACGAACATCATCAGAAATCGACCTCCTTGATCTTGACGTTCGCGCGTGGCGGGTCGAATTCGACGTCCCCGACACCGGACATGGCGAGCGCGTCGGCAATGTTGCGCTGCTGCCGGGTGAGACGTTGGTATTCCTCGAAACTCAGCAGCACATGGGCCGGCCTGCCGCGATCGGTAATGAACACGGGGCCGTCCTTTGTCGCCTTCTTTGCCTTGGTCACGTCCTGGTTGAGTTCACGACTCGAGAGCGTGGTGATGGTCACGATGAACTCCTGGAAGCCATATATGTAGGTTTGTTACTACAATATATGATTCCGTGTCATTCGTCGCCCTGTGCGGCGGTTCCTCGCGATGCCGGTAGCAACGTCCTACAGTTACGAGAAACAACCCGCACCGCCGCGCATCGCCTCCGCTCGACGATGCGCACCGATTCCGAGGAAAATCGATGCCGAGTATCTATGCCGTGCCCGCCGATGCCCCGCCGAGCCCCGTCGCGGCGGAAACACGTATGGTGCACGATGTGGCGACGCTGCGGCCGTCCGACTACCGTTCGGCGGACGGCGCGTCGTGGGTCATCTCCGTCATCACGCCGGCCGCAGACAGCGGCGCGAACGTCACCGGCACGACGTATTTCGACACCGCGAAAGGTCAGACCGTCCCGGTACCCGACGCGCGCCGCCGCTATGCGAATCGCGGCACGTGGCAGGTCGTCGCGAGTTCGAGCCCGGCGGTGCCCGCGACGGGTCGCTACGACTGGCTCACGCTCGCGTGGCTGCCGATCAACCGGCGGCCGCTACCGCAAACGGCCGAGCATCTGTATTCGCCGTTCATTCACGGCGGCACGATCGTCTATCGGTGGAATCCGTCCGCGGAAGGCGGCGAGCAATTCGGCAACGTGCGGATGATCTTTCCGGAATGGACGCAGCAGGTGGCCGATGCGTTGCGGTCCGCGCCCGCGGGGATGCAGGACGGCGCGTCGTCGGCCCCGCAATCGGCGCTCGACCGCCTGAAAGCCGACACGAACCCGATGACTGCCGTGCTCGACTTCGCCGATGCGCTGCGCGACGAACCGGTGGAACAGATCATTGCGCGGCTACCCGCGCTGCTGCGGGTGAAGGACCGGCATGCACTCTCGGCGATCGTGTACCTGTGCCTGTCCGCGCCGCGCGCGGAAGACCGGTCGCGCTTCGTCGAAACGATCAACGCGACGATCGCGGGCACCGACGACCGCGCCCGCCTGCTGGCGATCGCGTATGGCGCATTCGCCGCAGGGCGGACGCAACCGGTTCCGTTCCGCGACGGCGCGCAGAGGGCGTTCATCGACGATGTATTCGGCGCGCTGAAACAGCGCACGACGGCGCTCGGTGTGCCGGTCACGCAAGGCTCGCCGTGGTACGAGTTCTTTACCGCGTATCGATTGGGCGAAGCGGTGTCGGGCAACGGCCAATAACCGCGAGCCAAGAGACGCCGCCGCGCAAGCTATAGCGGATCTCCACCGCCGTTCATCACGCACTGCCCATTACTTCGACCATTCCTCGGTCAATCGCGCCGCGTCGACCAAACACCGCATCGATTTTCGATCTATTCGACGATTTGAATGGAATCGCTCCGTGCTAGATTCCCGCTCGGCCACAGAGCCCATTCCAATAACCTCAATCAAAGACCAAATCATGAAATCTCTTATCCGCCATGCCGCTCTGGCATTCGTGACGATCGGCTTCCTGTCGGGCTGCGCCAGCAGCGTGACGCGCGACGCCAGCGATACGGCCGGGGCCGCCGTGACCGCATCAACGACCCCATTCGGCAAGAAGCCCGTGATCGTGACGGTCACGCTCGACAATGCCGCGCAGGAAGCGTTGAAAGACAACCTGAAGTTCGACGCAAAGAAACTGCAGGAGAAAATCGAACACGCATTGGACGCACGCAAGCTGCTGGCCAAGGCGGATGCAACGGATGCGATGCACCTGAATGTCAAAGTCACTGGCATTCGCGTGCGCTCAAGTTTCTCGGCCGTCATGTTCGGCTTCATGGCCGGCAGCGATTACGTCGACGGCACCGTCACGTTCACCGATGCCGACAATCATCCGGTCGACCACTTCAAGGTGTCGGCGTCGTATGCGCTCGGCGGTATCGCCGGAATCGACAGCATGCGCATGGACTGGCTGTATGAGAAATTCACCGAGAAGACGCTCGCGACGCTCGATCCGACGGCCGCGGCCACGCAAGGCGACGCGGCACCGGCAGCGTCGAAGAGGCTGTAAGGCCCGCCGCCCGACGGATCGCGGATGTGCGGCCCGTCGGGCCATGGCGGCAGACCCGGTGCTGCCATCAACGCACTGCCTCGCCGGTCACGAACCGACCATCATGCGTCCTGCAATGCGCGAGTGAATGCCCGGTGCTCGCATCTGGCAGCGGTCCTATTCCGTTAAATCAGCCGATATGCATCGGAGTGCGGCCGCGCCCACCGACCGCCACAAGGCATTCACGCGCGCACGCATGACAGCAAAAAAGCGGCCGCTCGCGAGCGGAGCGGCCGGCAAGGAGAGATCCCTAGGCGGGATACCGGTGGACACCACACCAAACCGGTCTGCGTATTGTTGATGAACGGTATGCCGTTGACCATCAGACTGGTCTGATTCGCTGCAAGCTGGCGTGAACGTCACGCCCTCGTGAGCTGCCCCGGGGCACTCATCGCGACCCGCAATACGCCGTTACGTTCTCTGAGGGAACCCCCATACGCGCCAACCGGTCGAAACGCCGCACGACCGTCGAAGGCTTGAGCACTGCGACGGCCCACCTGCGCTCCTGTCCCGCTCGATCACGTCCATTTTTCCCATCGCATGCTGAGCATTGGTCCCTTCTCGATCCGCGTCGTCGCGGTAGCTGTCGCCGCGCTGCTGGCGTGGCTCGTCGCGCACCTCATCCAGCGCCGTCCGCCTGATGGGCATCACAAGAGCGCGTCGAGCCTGATCCTCGACGTGCTGTTGCTCGGATTGATTGCGGCGCGGGTCGCTTATGTCGCGCAATGGTGGCCGGACTATGCGGCGTCGCCGCGCGCGATCGTCGCGCTCGGCGATGGGGGCTTCGACGCGCGCATCGGTATCGCGGCCGCGCTGGTGTTCGCAGCCTGGCGCCTGCGCCGCCTGCCGGCGCTGCGTCGGCCGGTGCTAGCCGGCATCGTCGCGGGCCTAGGCGCGTGGGGCATAGCGCAAGGTACGCTGGCGACGTTGCAGCGGGGCGCGCCGCCGCTTGCCGCGATGCCGCTCCAGGCGCTCGATTCGACGCCCGTGATGCCGGCGGGCTTCGTCGGCAAGCCGGTCGTCGTGAACCTGTGGGCGACGTGGTGCGCACCGTGCCGGCGCGAGATGCCGATCCTCGAACAGGCGCAGCGCGACCATCCGAGCATCACGGTGCTGATGCTCAACCAGGGAGAAAACGCGCACGCCGTGCGTGCGTTCCTCGAGCAGCAGAGCCTGCGTTTCGATCACGTGCTGCTCGATCCGTCGCTGCACGCGATGCATGCGTATGGCTCGCGTGGACTGCCGACCACACTGTTCTTCAACGCGAAAGGCGAGCTCGTCGAATCGCACATGGGCGAGCTGACTGCAGCGCGCCTAAAGGACACCGTCACGCAGCGCTTCGGACAGTAATGCCCGGCGGCGGATCGGGAAGCGACGCCGCTTCATCACTTCCGAGCTTCGAGCGCGACAAATCGGTACACGAAGACCTATCCGATAAGCCTCGTCGAAGGTGTCAGCGCGATCGTGGCCAACTCGCGCGACGGCCTGCACATCGGCCAGGAGACGGATGCCTTCACTCCGTATCTGTATGCCGCGCTCCGCCTGATGGGCATTGCCGATATGGAATCTGCTTACGCCTAAGGGCTCGACATGAAGCCGCGTGACTTCGACGCCAGGCCAGAGCATGCGCGAAAGCAGATGCAAGCTCTGCATACGTGAACACTGACGGCGCCGGTATACGTCGCGAACCGGTCAGGCCGACGGACGCCATCACGTTACCCAGTGCCCATCAGCCGCGGTACCACAATCGCACGACGCCCGTGAACCAACAGTGTGTGCACACGAATCGCCGTTCGCGGCAGCATACGTCATGCGTGCAGAATCGCGCACCCGACACCCAAACACGGCCGACGGAAAGGCGATCAGTCTCGGTCAAATAGCGGATCCGGTTCGGGTGGCCTGTCATCAACACTGCGCTGCTTACCCTTGAAGCGAGCGATATACCTGTGCTCATGAGGGGGGGCACGATGTGAGCACGTGGTGGCCGAGTCGAGTCGGGTAGCGCCGGGCTGCAATTGCCTCGCCGGCATGTGCTGCACAAAATCCACAATAGCCATTGCCATGGTTCGGTCTTCAGGGACACCGGAATGGGCCAATGCTTGCGCGACCCCACGCCAGACTGCCAATGTTTCGATATGCGCATCCCATAACGCCATTTGCGCCCGCTCATCGAGCACCGATCGGTAAAAACGCGGGGCAACTCCACGAGACTGCATTCGTACCACCGCCTGCGTCGGAAAGCGTTGTGTCTCACCGCGAGCCAGCCTCGGCGTTGCGTTCGCATCGACCCCGTGTTCGCGCAACTGTCGCGCAAACACCTCGCGCCATGTACGCAGGTCCCGCTTGCGAGGATTCAGACACCGCCCGTCAGGACCACGCACCCGAACACACAGATGTACGTGCGGATGCGGTTGATCATCGTGCTGTGCGAACACGTACAATCGTCCGTCGCCGAATATCTCGCGCGCGAACGCTCTTGAGGCCTCTCGGACGGCCGCGCGGTCCGTGCCTGCGGGCATTGACAGCATCAAATTAAAGGTTTCCCGACGCCGACTGTCTTCCGGCATCCCCCAACCACCCCACCGCCATTCGTCAAAAAGATCCTGCAAGGCAGCGTCTCCGACCAACACGCGCGCGTCCTGGTCTTCCAGCTCGACATGGCCATCGCGTGAAATATATTGCAGGTGTCGACGCACCGCACCCATGCCCTGTGCGCCTGACGCTTTGTTGGTAATCTTGACCATGACCTCGGGCGCGCGCCGAAGCGTCAAAGCCAGCCGTTCGCGCAGACGCCGCGCATCGCGCGGCAATGCCACGCCGGGCAGATGCGGGGCGCGCACATGCCGTAGCGGATCGTGAAACAGTCGATCGCCCCAGTTGACGAGCAGCGCATCGACGTACTGTCTGGGAAACGGCATATCAACGGCTCCATCGGTCCAGGTTGGTTTGCAGCAACTGTGCGACAAAACGTAGATGTGTAAGGATCATGGCGCGCGCGTGCTCCCAATCAGGTACGTGGTGGCCCTCGCCCGTGTCGCGCGCGAGCTCACCCAGTCGCGTACGAATCGCGGCGAGCTGCCGATTCGATTCCGCAAGCAGCATCATCTCCCGGTTTCCCAGTTGCGGCTCTCCGGTCAGATGGGCGCGAATTAACGCAGCAATCCATCGATTGGCGGTGACCCCCTGGACATGGGCCAGCCCTTTGATACATTGCAACTCGGCCGGCATCAGACCCACACCGATCCGTACAAACGGCTCGCTCGGCGCCGAAAGTATTGCAGCCGTGTCCGGCGGGTCATGGGCAATATCCAGTGCTTCGGCCACGAGCCGCCTGATGCCCTCACCGGCGCTCACCCCGTTCTGCGCACATCGTGCCTGCCACAAAGGCTTTAGCGCACCCAGTTCGACCGCAATGCGCGCTCGGTTTCGCGATCCCATGTTCGTCTACCGTTGGCCAGGCAACTGCATGGCGGGTGCGTGATTGATTTCTCGCGACGGGGCAGACGATTGCTGGGGTTCGTCCTTTTCCGCTCGCGCGGAAGGAGCCGTCGGATCGAACACGCGAGGTCGGGGAAGCTCGACGCCCTCAGCGTGAAGCGCTTCGAGCATGCGCACAGCGCGACGCTTAACACGATCGACCGAACGATCACTGAAACCCTGCTCGCGCATAGCCGCCACAATCACGGCGAGCTGAATCTCATCGTCCAGCGATCTCGAGTGGCGCATCGGTGCGCCCATGCGACGGTCTGGACTTTCGTCGCGGGCACCCGCAGGCGTTGCAGTCGTCCCTACTTGCGGCTGCAACACAGGACGCTCGGAGTCGCGATCGCGTGTGTGTTCCGTGGGCGCGTTCAACTCAGAAAGGCGCGCTAGGTCGGCAGGCTTCGGTGTGTACCCGCTTACCTCAATACCGATCGAAACGGCCTGCAGCCATACTTCGCGGCAAAAGGCGTCGTGCCCCGACACGCGAATGCGCGTCCACGCCTTCGCCTGCACCATATCCATCATGGAAGCAACAATGTCTGTACGAGTTTGCATCGTGACGAGATATCGCCCCCGATCCTCGAATACCAGAGGGTACGGGGCCTCCTTCAGGAAATATTGACTGCCGGCGCGCAGGTAGCCTCGCCTAACTCGCTCTGGCGCGTCTGCGATTTCCGTGAACTTCGGCACCGAATTTATCGCGCCGGTATCGGACACACCATCCGTGCCTGCATCGTCACGCCCCGCCTCGAAGCGGCTGCCACCAGCCTGCTCTCGTAGCAGGGCGCGCGCCGCATCAGACTCGCTGCGCCGACGCGCAAGCATTGCGAGGTAGCCGAATTGTTGTGCCGGAAAGCGGTCCGACGGACGACGTCGCGCTATGTCGACGTCCGCAGTCCATTCAGGCTCGATGGCGTTCACGGCGAAGTCCGCACTAGGTGCGAAAAGCGCCGGCGACTGGGTATCATCCATCATGTACCTCACCGGTTATGCGTCGCGCAATGCTCAGCTGCGCGGCGTCACCATCCATATTGCGCGTGACCGAATCGCTACCGCTGCGGGTCGTCGATATCGCCACGCCCGTCCACGCGCGACCTGGCTTGCGCGAGCGCGGCCGCACGTGCAGCTTTCACGCGCGCCCATGACGCTGCATGCAGCGCATCGAGCTTCACGTCCATGTCGTCGAGCCCCATTTCCCGCGCAGATTTTTTCAGTGATGCAACCGCCCGCTCAAGCTGATCGCGAGCCCGGTCCCACGGGTACAGCTTCGCGCGCTCACCTTCGTAGACAATCTGTACGTCCGCGCCGTTTAGGCGATGGTGCTCGTCCATCCACCGTAACCGGTCCGACACGAATGTCATCCTTCCCTTCGCATGGAACACCACGCTGCGTGGTGCCACCTCTTGAACAAGGAAATGCTCGGTATTGAGCACCTCCCCGCGATAGGGACCTCCGTTCTCTCGTGGCGTGGACATCCTCAGTGCAGCCCCAAACCGCCGCTCGGCCGCCACCTTGACCTCCGTGGGCACGGCGTCGAGCCCGTATATGAATTCTCCCGCCACATGACGTGGCCCCCGGCTCGAATGCTGCCCGTCGTCCGTGGTTTCGGTGACCGAGCTCGCCGCCGGTTCGTGGGTGAAAGCCTGTTTCCCTTCCTCCGGAGTACCAGATGGCTGCGTCGACGCGCAATCACCGTCCGAGCGGTCGGCCTCGGCGTGCCGGCGCACGTCGTCCGCCCCCGTGCCCTTGTCCGTCTTCCTCGATCCCATGTCTGCGTCTCCCGTCAAGTAAAACGACATACCCTCGGTTTGCGTCCGGCTCGCCTTAGCGTCAGTCGATGTAGGCGCCGGTGTCTCCAGTACCGCACGCCGCAACAGCTCGCCGACCGCCTCCTTTCCGTCGAGCACCGCCATATCGTTAAAGTCGGTCGGCAACTGATTCGCAATATGCGCCCCCGATGCGAACCGAGGAACGACCAGTCGTGCATGGGCATTGCGCGCCGCATGCTCCGCATGCGTAAATCCAGCACCGAGATCGGCCAGAATCACAAGCGCATCCTTTGGGTGCTGCGCGCGCCATACCGTAGCCACTTTGGATAAATTTCCGCTCGACAAAGCCGCAAGCGTGTACCACCCTGTCGCCTGCCATGCGGATACGGCAGTGGCCACACCCTCGGCAATCAGCACCGGCAAGCACGCGTCGCGTCGATGCTGTTCGGGCGTAACAGACCACCAGCCTCCCGCCTTCGCACCGCCTGCCAGCGATGATTTACGCCCTTCGCAATCGATCAGCTCGAGTGTCGAAATCTGGTGGCCGATACGAACAGGCACGATCAACACACGTCCCAATAGAGCAGTGTCATTGGATTTCGGGGCGTATCCGAGCAGCACATGCAACTCTTCTGCTTCAAGCTCGCGCAGGGTAGGCAACGGCGCAATCTGCTTGCGCACCAGATAAGGATGGTCAGGTGCCACCGGCCGTGCCCAACGCCAGATACTCAGCGCATCCCGAGCGACCGCGGCGCGGCGCGCCCTGCGCTTGCGCTCGAGTGAGGCGTCGGAGCCCACAATGGGGGCATGCGCCGACGCGGACCGCGCCGCGCGATCGCCAAACGCGCGCGAGCCGGCCAGATCGAACCCATGCTCGCGGGCCAGCCAAAACAGCGACGCAAGCGTAATCGCCCCACTTTCGCTCGCCGAGTGCCATGTCGCACGCGCCGATCGTGCATCGTAATTCGGCGCGGTCTGGCTCCATGCATCCCACAGCTCAAAACCTGCCTCGCCAAGCCCATGCTTCACGGCGAACGCCATGTCGACCCATGTCGTATAGTCGTCAGCCGGAATCGTCGCCAAAGCAGTGCGCACTCGATCCGCCTCACTGATATATGCAACGCTCATTGAACACCACCACTTGCCCGGGCGACGGGGCTCGGGTCGCGCTTGCGCGCGCCCGTCTCAGTATCAGTCATGCCATCTTCGCCGCGCGCCAACCGACGTCCGGCGCGCGCTACGTCCTCGGCCGGCACGCCCAGCAGCGTGAAATGCCGATCCACATACGCGGCTACCTCCTCGCAACTGACATTGTCCAGCGCCTGCGGCAGCTCGCGCGGATCCCAGGCGTGTACAAGTTCCAGATAGTCCGCTCGCACATGCGTCAGCTCGCCCGTCTGTTCATCGACGTCGTCATCGCTCAGTTCGCGCAGCCGCTGCTCGATTTGTGCACCAAATCTCACGAGATCGAGTGCAGGCACCGCTGGCGCGTCCATTACCCGTGAAGTAAATGCACGATCGCGCCAATAGCAGATCCGGTCTGCCAAAATCGGCTTGGTATTTTCGAGAAGAATGATTTCCTTGTCGCGCGCGAGCTCCTTGATCTCCTGCGGCAACATCAGCGCACGACGTTGATCGGAAAAGCTCTCGCTCGCACCGCCGCGCGCACCGAACATGCCATTCGATCGGCTGGTGCTGCGCGATCGCTCCGTGCGCGTACCGAGCATCTCGGAGTAGGCATTGGCGTCCTTCTGTTCGCGCGGGGCGAAAAGAATCTGCATCGCATGATTCGTGACAATGGTCCTCGCGTCAGCTCGGCCATACACAGACTCGAGCTGCGAGTCGGATTGCACGATCGAGAGTAGGCGCAGGTTGTAGCCCGCCATATAAGCCACCGCACGCGCGATAATATGGATTTTTCCGATTGCCGTCATCTCGTCGAGCAGCAGCAGGCATTGATACTTCAATGCCGGATTGTCCTCTGCCAACTCCTTCGTGTTCAGATTCACGAGCTGCGAGAACATCAGATTCATCAGTATCGCCGCCTCACTTAAGTGATCGGGCGTCACGCCAAGATATACGGACATCTTGCGGCGTCTGACGTCTCGCAGATCAAAGTCGTTCGCGCTCGTCGCCGCGTCAACAATCGGGTTGGCCCAGATCGTCAGTGACGCATTAAAAGTGGCCAGAATGCTCGCCAGGACCTTGTCGTCATTCGCGAGGAATCGATTCAGTGCATCAATACAGGCGCGGCTCAAGTACTGTCGATGCTGTATAAGCATCCGGTTCAAGTAGGTTTTGACCGGCTGACCATTTCCCGACGATTGCCGCAATACCTCGCCCATTGTGATCGGGTAGTCGGGCACCCCGCTCGCGCCAGCACGACGCGCCTCACGCAAATCGGACAGCAGCAGGACCAGTCCCAACAGAAGGTTGCGTGCCTGGTCTTTCCAGAATTCGTCATGCCCGCCGGCCGGATACAACACATAACCGATCGCCAGAATGTCGCCGACGCGAAACATGTCGTCTGCAATGACCGACAACGGGTTGTAGCGGTGCGTGCAGCCATCTTCTGCAAACGGATTGAACAGGTACACGGCTTGTCCGTGCGCGCGCCGAAAGCCTGCCGTGAGACGAAAATTTTCCTGTTTGATATCAAGCACGACCACGGAGTCGGAATAGCTCAGCAGATTCGGGATCACAATCCCCACGCCCTTTCCTGAACGAGCGGGCGCGGCAAGTAGCACGAATTGCTGGCCGGCAAAGCGCAGATAGCGGCCACGCCAACGGCCCACCACAAGCGTCGGTTGAGACTTCGCGGGTGCAATCTGTCTCATAACAGCCCCGCCCGACGAATCTCCGCATCATTCGCAAAGCGCGCGTCGCCATACAAGGGTCTGCGGCCTGCTTGTTCCAGCCACGTATACACGGCAAGCGCAGGGCCGCCGAAGGCGACAAGCAACCCCATGAGGCCCGCACCGGCCACACGTCTCCCCATATTCGGAAGACGGCCGTCGTACCATGCCACTAATGCATCAAGCCACGTTGACCAGCTTGCGCGAATGGGATTGCGGTGCATGCTTGCATATAGCATGCACGAGGCTAACCATTCGGCTGCGGCCAATCCGACGTATATCCCGATCGTGATGGCAAGCGTAAGAATCGTCACACGCCACACTGGAGCAAGCGTCCCGGACATGTCATGCATCGCAGCACCTCTCGGTTGGGCCAAACTCGATGGCAGCCTTCTCGCGCGGGTCGAACCAGACTTCGGTCATCGCCCAGCGTTTGCCGACCTGCACACCGTGTGAGTCCAATACGGGCTGCGCCTCCATGTGAGCGATCACGTCGATGGTCAAGCGCAGCACACGCTTGAGCGAAGCAATGTCCCAGGCAGCTGCCTCGGGATGCTCCTTCGCCATGAGCGCAAAACGCTCGATGGCAATGCCCGCACTGGACGCATGAAAACTCGTCATCGAGCCGGCGTGCCCGGTGGTCAAAAGCTTCAGGAAGTCGTACGCTTCCGCCCCGCGGAGCTCGGCAAGCAACACCCGGTCGGGACGCATGCGCATGGCGCAGGCAATCAAATCTGCAGGCGTTATGTGTGCGCGCCCCTGAGCGCCTTTGCTATAGAGGAGATGGACGCAGTTTTCGAGATGCCGAATGAACAGCTCGCGTACGTCTTCGATCGTCACGATGCGCTCGGTTGCGCTCAGGTATCGGCACAAGCTGCGCATAAAGCTCGTCTTGCCGGAGCCCGTGCTGCCGACAATGACAATATTGCGGCGTGCTCGCACGGCGCTTTCAAAGAAGGCGGAAAAATCACGCGCTTCGAGCCGCTCGACGAGCATCCGATCGGCTCCGCGCAACGCTAGGCCTGTCTTGCCGAGACCGCCGACGTGTCTCCAAACCGTGTCCTCAAACATGCCGTCGGCACGATGGCACTCAAGCGTCTTTTCATCCGCGCTCGGGCGCCTGATCGTGATCGATACCGTCCGCGGCGGAACCACGGGCGGCACCACGAGTTGGAGGCGCGCGTTATCCGGTAATAGCGCGGAAAGCAGCGGATGCTCGGTCGAGACGCCCTGATTCGTCAATGTGGCAATCGCCACGGCGAACGCCATGAGTCGTTCGAAATCAAGTTCCGGTAAATCGTGTGCCTGCCACCCGCGATGGGTTTCGGTCAGAATACGCTGTGGTCGGTTGATCACGAGCTCCGTTACGGCTTCGTCGTCGAGCAACGGTGCGAATGAACGCATCAGCTCCGTCACCGATGCATCATCGGGCAATACCGACATCGCATCGGCTACGCGATCGGTTTGCGGCTGACGTGTTGCGTCGAACGCCTTCATCGCACCCCCTCCGGCTCCAGTGCATAAACCGAGCTGAAGTCCAGATCGCGAGCAAGGACAATCGTAAACTCGGTACCCTGATGTTGCCTGAGCGTCGGGGCAATATTGATGGTCTGATCGAGTACGCGTGTGGCCATGTCGCTGCCTTGCGCCTGTGTGTTCTGGTAGACAATCGTGCCGTTGCCATTGCTGCCGCGCGTGGCCAGATAACCGATCGCATCGTGGCTCAGTCCGAGCATCATCGCCGCGCCCACGCGCGCGCCCCAGTGATTCTCGATCGATCCATCCATACCCATGCGGCCCAGTGCGTCGGCTACCGGCGAATCGATCTGTACGGCTACCCCGTGCGGCGTAGCAATTCGTGCTGACAGAATAAATACACGTCGTTGCCCAGGCGCAAGATTCGCACGATATTCGCAATTGATTTGCGAGCCGCGCTCGATCAGCACCACGCGCCCGTCGTCGGAATAGACGTTACGTGCGACCGTGCAAGTCGATATACCTGCCTGGGTGGAATCGAACGCGGTGTCGCCCGCGCAATCGATCTTTGTGCCCTGAGCGAGTAGCAAACTGCGGTTGCCGATAAACGCTGCCATCATCTTTGGCATGCGCGTCGGCGTGAGCACCTGAGACAGCGGCTGTGAGAAGGGTTTCGCCCGCTCCTCGGCCATACCGGCAGTCGCATTCGACGGCTGCTGGTCCGCATGTACGGGCAAAATACTGGGGGAAGCTGACTCACTCTCGCTCGCGTCTGCCATTTGCCCATTGCTGGCCCCAACGGCAAGCAACGGCGCGTCGTAGTAGCTGCGTAACGGAGCAGCACGATCACTGGACGGCGCAGGCTGTACCGCGGCCGGTGCTGGCGCCGGTATAGGCATAGCAGCAGCCGATGCAGGCTCGGCAAGTGCCGGCACCTCGTCGAACACCTTTTCGTGTGCGCCTCGCGCATGGAGCGCACTGCGGCGCGCACGCGCAGCCTCGTCTCGGTGAGCGAGCACACCATGAACTGTCCAGACCGCGCCTATTAGCGCAAGTACGATGATCGCGAGCGGTACTAGCCAGTTGATGAACGATCGTCGCCCGAACCCATCCAGGCTGGGCATGCCGCGATCGAGCATGACAGATGATTCGGATCCCATACCTGTATCCATATCTGCCGAGCTGTTGCGACGGATCCTGTCGTCCGTCGCTGCGCTGTTGGGCGAAGTGTCCTCAGTCATGTTCGCGACTCCGCAGCGTGCGGCGCACGCCGTCGACCGTCACACCGTGCCGCGGCGCGACACCATCAATGTCGAATGCGTCGTTCCACAAACCAACCGCCTCATCGCCCAGACGCAACACGAGTCGGCGAGCAAGCTCATGGACGACCACCACATCACGGTCCATGTGCTTGTCCACCACGCGTTCGGTGTCATCGTCCTCGATTCGGAAGATCGCGGGTATACGACGATTGTTGGGGATTCGAATGTACGTAAAGCGACCGTCGTCCCATACTGCGGACGGTGCGATATCCTCTGCATGTGGCATGACCTGCATCGAGTACGCGGCGTTACGCACGACAGACGGCTGAGACAGCCGTTTCTGCAAACACGCCAAGCGCGCGGCAATAAACGCATCCGACGCAGCGGTGTCCGGGTACACGAAACTTACCCGGTACATCTCGTGCGCGTTGCCAAAGCGTGCTTTCAGGGGCAGAACGAGAAGATCAAAGCTGTAGCTGCGCCGATCGGTCCGGACAATCAGATTCGTGTCATGAGCGGCGAGTTTCGGCTTCAGATAAACGTCATGGTCACCCCGATTGGCTACCACATACCAACCGTCGCGGTCCCCTGGCGCAACCACAAGAATGTGCTCGGTCGGATCCAGCTCGACGTGGGTGGCAAAGCCGCGCTGCGCGATAATGCGCACGACTTCGTCCGGCACATAACGCACTTTGCGCACCCTGGCATCGTGCGTCCAGTCCGGCATGACGTGTGCGTCGACTGCTTGCGCCGCAAAGCACGCCAACAGGATCGCCATGGTCGCGAGCGTCTTCATCGGCCAGCTCCTGCACCGGGCTGTGGAGCAGGTGGCGTATCCTCCACATCTCGGCTGTACGCCGTCACCTTGAAGCCGAATGGATTTTCGATGGCCGAACGTTCCCGCACCAGCACCGTGGGGCGGTAGGTAAAGGCGAGCGTAATCACAAAGCGCTTTGCTGGCTCACCGGTATCGATGCCGTTCTTGCGCACCGTGCGCTCGAGATGCACAACAGCATGTCCCGGCTCGTCGGGCACGAGCGTCGTCGATACTATTCGGGTGCGGTATTGAACTGAAGCGCCCAGTTGCTGATCCAACGCGTTCGGACCGCTATAGATTTGACGATATGCGCGCGCGACCGATTCGTCGCTCATATCCAGGACACGGTCATAATCCATTTGCAACAGTCCCCAGTCGTAGCGCTCGCGAGTGCGTACATAGACTTCGACCCAGTGCTTATCTTCGATCTCACGCAGCGGCACGTGTTTTGCGTCGAGCACCTCGATGAATTGCGCCTCGCCGGTGAGCTTGTTCACCTCGATAGGCAACGGCACCACGCGATAAAACGGCATCATCGCGGCAAGCGCCGCTACCGAACCGACCGCAACAATAACGGCGGCAAACGCCACTTGCCATGCGCGACGCTCGGAGCATGCCTGCAACGCGGTGAGCGACGCCTCAAAATCAAGCGCACGCCGATAATCGCTTTGATCGTTCACGGACAAGCTCCATCCAGCCGCAGGTTCGCCCCCGGCGGCACCGGTAGTTGCTGATTGACCGGTACGCGGTGAGCTCCATCGGGTAGCACGAGCCTGGACGGCACACCGCTGCATCCGGACATCGACATGCTCAGCCCGATAAGCACGCATATCATCCGGCGTCGCGTCATTGCAGTTCTCCTTATCGACCAAACGTGATCGGCACCATCTGATCCTGAAGTCGCCGCGTGTTGCCCGCTCGCTTAAGAAGCAGTTCAGTCTGCTGCTCGGTAATCAAGCGATCCTCGGTTTCCGCGAGCATCTTGAACATCTGCAACTTCGTCATTTCGTTTCCGACCGCCACACTCTCCGACTGGATTCGTGCTTGCAGTTCCGCGATACCCTTCGGATCCCGTGTCGTATCGATGTGCCGCATCAGACGTTCAATCCGGTCGAGTTCGGCAAGCTCGGTCTGATATGCCTGCAGGCCAAGTGCCTTATCCTGAAATGGCTTGTTTAATGCACGCTGACAAATTCGCTGATCGATGCCATGCTGATCTTCACAGTCGTAGAGCTTGCTTTGCGCACGCAGCGCCTGGGCCGGACCAGTCAATCCGGCATACCCTCCCTCGCGAATCGCTGCATACACGCTTTGCCAATTGCCCGGCAACGCATTGACCACCCCCGGTCTATCCAGCAACGCACCAAAGCCGCGCGCGCCGCTCATTGAGCGGTACAACGCCATCTCCTGCTGCACTTGTTGTTTGAGCTGCCCGACCATCGCGATCGCCTGGGCGACGTTCTTTTCGTCATAGACCGAATAGATTTCCGCTTTCGCCGGCTCAATAAACGACGCCGAGCCCGCGACAATGACGCTCATCAGTACATGCGTGAATAGGTATCGCTTCATGGCTTCGCTTCCTGTTCAGTCGTGCGCACGGTCAAGCTGCTCGCGTGCAGCCCGTTGATAGGCGGGAGGATGCGGCGAAACGGCGCTCACCAATGCGCCAGGCCTAGATATTCGACCGCCGGAAGACGCGTTTCGGTTTGCACTGCGCAGTGCGAAGGCCAGCGCACCTGCCGCCTGTCTGGATGCGTAGCCGGCGACAAACGCTCCAAAGCCTGAGACGGTCGCACCGCCCGCAAGCCCCGAAGCCACAGCCGGCAACTGCCACCCAATCGTCGCCAATAGCATGGATGTAACAAACATGCCGAAAGCCGCCGCCCACGGGGCGCTTGCTTGAAGTGCTTGACGGGCGGCAGCGGCCAACGCATCGGCAGAAGCGTCCGGATCAGCAGTCGTTACTTGAAACGGTGCGAGGTTGGCCGAGAACGCTGCGAGCGCGAGACCAAGAAAAGCCGCAACCAACACTTGCAACAGCGCATAGTTCACGAGCTTGGCAGTCCAAGCTTCGAAAAATCTAACAGTAGGACTAAATGCTCCACACGCAATGAATATGGGACCCAGCGCAAGTACGAGGTCGAGCAGCATGCGTGCCATCATCACTTCGACGCCGAGCACCATCAGAAAGATTGCGCCCCCGAAGGCGGCAACCAGACCACAAGCGAGGTCGCCGATACCTGCGACGATGCCGCTCATGCTCAGACCTTCATGGGTCGCTTTGTCGAAATAGGCGTCGACCACGAGGTTAAGCTGCCGATCATAGCAATCGAGCGTCCGGTAAATGCCCACAGCATGCTCGCTTGCCTCGCTCGCTTGTTCTACTGACCCGCATCCACCATTTCCTGCGCCGGTACGAACGGCTGCTGTCTGAATTGCCTGGGCGACGCCGGTTGTCGTCTCGCTCACGGCACTGACGACCTGGGACTGGTACAGCCCCGCACTTAGCGCAAACGCGAGCGTGATGACGACTTTCATACCTCGCCACGCAAATGCCGGCACCGGCTCGTGTGCCTCTCCGCGAATCACTGCCATGCCATACGCGAGAACCCAGATCACCACTCCCGTGGTAGCCGCGGGTACTAACGCGGACGACAACGCAGACGATGCATCGCTTACGTACGTGTGCATACCATTTTCGAGCGTACCGCCCACCGCGCTGAAGAGGCCATTCATAGAACACCACCTTGCACGTGTGTAGCGGTGCTCGACAATGCGGTTTGAAACGCACTCGTCTGGCGCCGGCGAGCAGTCAGGGCATCATGAAAGCGCGGCAACCACACATCGGGGTCGTCCCCGACCTTGGCCCGGATCGTATTGAGCAACGCAACATTGTCTGACGTGCCCGACAGGACATCGAGCACGTCGCCCATTCCCGAGAGATCGAGTCGCCCGATTGCCGAACGATGACCCTGCTTGACCAAGAACAGCCGGCTGTGCTCACCCATGCGTCTCACAATGTTGAATTCTGCTTCGGTCAGCTTGAAACCGTGGACATAATCATCGTGGTCTGCGCTCGGGTTGGGGAGGAAGAAAAATGTAGCCGTCTGCTCTACAAGCGCACGAGAGATTGGACTGCTAAGCACATCCGCAGGGGACTGGGTATCGAAAATACCTAGGCCGTTTTGCTTGCGAATGGTCTTTTGCTTGTCGTTGGCAAACTCGCTGAACACCGGGTCGCGCAGGCGCTTCCAGAACTCCGTCATCACATAGATGAAACGCCGCCCATCGATCAGGCGTTCGGTCAGATGCAGCAGCACCATCGTCAGTGGCGCACATACCTCCGGATCGTCGAGCAGTTCTGTGTCGTCAAAACCGAACAATCGGTGCGCATCTAGATCAATCCGGTCAACCGGGTTATCGAGCACCCACCCGAGGCGCCCGCCGGCGCACCATTTGGCAAGCCGCGCATGAAGACTGTTATCTCCAACGTTTGGCAACAGTTGCCTGACCATGGACAACCGACGCAGCGATCGATCCATGCGTGCAACCTCCCGGATCGCGCGAGAGATATCGAGCTCATCCTTCGCGGACAGCGGTACTCCGTTGTCGACCAGCTTGCACACGAGACGTATCCAAAAACTGTGTGTCGCCTCGTCCGCTTCCAACTGGAACGGGTTCATGCCGGTGGGCTCACCACGGTGAAATACCGTGTATTGACCACCCATGGCGCGAATCCCGATTTCCGCTCCTCGGTCCTTGTCGAAGAGCACGCCCATCACACCGTACTTCATTGCCATCGCGAGCAGAAACAGTTCAAGCACAGTCTTGCCTGCACCGGCTCGGCCGATGATCTGCGTGTTTGCAAGCGCCTTCTCGTCGTTTGAGTCGACTTTCTCGGGCGTCGCGTGAAAATTCAGATAGAGCGGTTGCCCGCTGGGCGTTTTGACAATCG
The DNA here is from genome assembly GCF_029522185.1 of Burkholderia sp. IO2. Classification (NCBI taxonomy): domain Bacteria; kingdom Pseudomonadati; phylum Pseudomonadota; class Betaproteobacteria; order Burkholderiales; family Burkholderiaceae; genus Burkholderia; species Burkholderia sp. IO2. The sequence continues at coordinate 211,517 of NZ_JAKWFH010000003.1, forward strand.
TGATAGCTTCGCCCCACGGATTACCCTCTCGCTTTCCAGTCGCGAAATTATGCAAACTGGCCATCGCGCAAAAGTTGCGTGATGTGAGCTTCGCCTCTCGCGGTCGGTATCGCCAGTTGCCGGGGCACTGCGCGAACCACGCAGCATCGGCGACCAGATCAATGAGCGCACTCTGGAAGCCGGCGTCTGCAAGCTTCGTTCGTGCTTGAGCGACATGCCGCACTACCTCATCCAAGGTATCTCCCAGCACAGCCAACGTGTAGTGGTACTCCCCCAAAACGAAATCGCCATTAACGAGATCATTCGCGGCCTGATCCATTGCCTCGATTTGCGAGACAGCAACGTCATCTCCCGCAATCAGTTGGTTGCGCTGGCGCTCGAGCGCCTCCTTGGCACTGGGACGGTCAAGCACGGTAAAGCTTTGCGTTTCGATGTACTCGAAGTCGCCGTAGAGCAATCCATTGAGCATGCCTGGCTCGGTTTGCTCCGGATAGTCCTTCAGGTCGAGCAACGCCGCATAGCGGGTGCGCGTAGGTGTGCGGATCTCGAGCTTCTCACGGTGGAAGAACAGGCGCGAGGTTGGTAAAGTGTCGCAAATTCGACCGTATCCAACCGGTACCGCCTCCCACGTTCCGTTGACTAGGTAACCAAGCATCTCGAGCGCGGCGGAATAGCGACAGAGCCGCTTGGTCAATGGATCGCGGCGTTCATACACACCGAGCGCGCATGGCGACCACGGTTTGAGACCAGTCTCGATCTGCGCGGCGATATCGGCCAACGCACGCAATGCGTCTTGCTGATCGCGCTGAATGTCGTCAACTGTACGGCGTGCTGCACGGCTGAACAGCCGCCCCAATCGCGTCCGGTGAGGACGATATACGACGCTCACGTAGAGCTCGTTGGTCATCATCGTGTAACCGGCAAAGCTCGCGTAGTAGCGCTCAGCCAAGTCCTGACAGAATCGGTTGAGATAGGTCGTCTCGAACCTGTCCGCGGTACGCCGCCGTAGCCGATGCGTCCATAGCGCGACGTGGCCACCCGGCAGATTGCGCACCAGCTGATTGAAGGTGACATGGCGCGCGAGAATATCGGCAGGATCGGCCGTCTCGAATGCAATCCCGGGAATTTTCCAGATTTGTATATAGTCACCCTCGCGTGTGCGAATCACGCGGTCCGTGACATGCGACGAAAATGGGATGAAATCTGCGAGCACCACTTCGCGCGGTACGAGGGTTGCGTGTGCCGACGGTGTGCTCATGTCACCCTCGCGCCTTCAATCGGGTCGGCGCATAGGCATGCGCGCCCCAGAAGCGCCGGTTGCGCTGGCACAGTCTCATTTTCACGCGTAGCATGCGCTGAGCGAGACGTTGGTCGTCCTGACGCGTAATCATGCGCATCGTCGCGAACACGGGAATGATCAACAGTACGATTGCGACACCCAAAGGCGCGCTCGCCATCAATACCCAGATTGCCGGGATCAGCATGCCGCCGGCGACCATCAACAGCGGTACAAGTGGAACGCCCCATAGCATCGCTGGCCGCGTGCAGCCTTTGAATACGGGATCAGAGAGTGTGTTCACAATCAGCTCCGTGTTCACGTTAGGCCGTCGGAATCAACATGCCAGCAATAACCGTTGCGCAGCCAACGAAAAGGCCGCCGATGAAAACATGCGCGATATCGCCAAACCGGGCGTGCTGAAACATCATTTTGAAGCCGGCCCAGATGATGGAAATCGAACACACCACCCCGCCCACACCGAGCAACGTGTTCTGAATAGTGATCAGCAAGGTATTGACCTGACTGAGTTGTGCAGATGCCGGAGGGGTTGCCATGACGAGCACGCCGAGCACTGCAATGCGGCGCCAATTCGACGAGATCCACGCAACACACGTTTTTCTCAGTCTCACGTCGCTTATGTTAATTAGGAATACAGATTTCATAATGCACTCCATCCAGCCGAATTCCACCTTCCTTGCTCAGAAAATAACGGCACTGCCTTCGACTCCACCGTTATTTTGGTTTCGCGCTGTATCGTCGTTCGGGTTCGAGGATGGAGGAGACACAGGAGTCGAGCGCCCGCGGCTCTCAGCCCGAGACCCAGTCACACGGTCGCGTATCACCGGAATCGGCTTTGCAGATGACGTCAGCGCAGGAACGAAAGTGTCGCCCGACGCCGCTGCTTCCGTAATCCGTCGCACATATCCGACGCGAAAACCGGTTACGAAATTCCCGCTCGCATAGCACGACAGCGCAGCGCGCAACGCCTCTTGTGGATGGACATGAATAGGGCGAGCCCGCAGAAAACATGCCCGAAGAATAGCCGCACCAACGCTCAGGTTCCGACAGACGTCGAAGACGGTCCTCGCGGTCAATCCGTAACGAGACCAGTTGTCATGATTGATTTGCGCGAGGCCGGCGCTGTAGGTCCACCCCGCCGCTGGCAATGCCTTGACCGTGGCGATCGCTTCGTCCTCGCGCCGAGGCTGTCTCACCAAACGGCCATGGACAACACCGATAGCGTAGGGATTGAATCCCGATTCGATTCGTACAATGGCAGCCAACGTCTGCGGGGCGACGGCAGGCGCACACTGCTGAGCCATCGCCACGAAGTCTTGAGTGGTCATCGCCCATCTCCGCTCGTGCGGCGCGCGCTGATATTATCGCGTCGACATATCATCAATACGGGCGTACCGGCCGTCCGAATGACAGTCGCACCCTCGGCTCGGCCGCGCACCGGTATCTGGTCCATATTGTCGTTCACGCGCATGATCTGCCCCCTCGCTGTCGGACCCGCGCAAACGATGGCGGGAACACGAGGGTATTCAAGCAGCCGGTAAGCACTGACCCAAACCCGTCTTGTAGACGGGTTTTCCCGTCGGGTTGGCTCTGTATCGCCGATTGAAATCAGTTCGACTCAAACGTTTGTCTGTCCGTTGAACCGTGTCAGTGGCCGACCCCGGTTTGCCGCGCCGCTCGATGCCTGCTCACGTCGCTCCGAAGCAGCTGAAGGTCGATTCAGTTTGCGTGAAGTACCGCATCCGAACCGGCTCGTCGCATTGTCCACAAACACCAACAATGCGCGGGCCTGTGCCCGGTCCCGGCACTATCAGGGCCCGCTGCCTAGGCTAACCAGCGGACTGTCAGGGTGGCGGCATCGGCGCAAATTGAAGCCCCAATGTCCAGCTGAAATCTACTTCCATATCGCCATGGGCGAATTCAACCGGTCGTCGCAACACCTTTAATCGAGGAGGTGTTGCATGGGGCGAAGCGCAAAGCGGGTGTATCAGTTGACAGGCCGAGGAGCGATGCACTCGCCGGGCGCACCATCGCTTCGG